>JAJYAH010000632.1 GCA_021779635.1 Pseudomonadota bacterium
CGCCGGGACCCAGCACAGGTTCCGCCGGTGTAGCCGGAAGCGAGCCGGTGTGTTGCTGATTGTTGCTCTGCGGTCTGGTGCCAGCCTTGCCGGAAAGCTTGTTGATCCGAACCGTGTCGCACTCGAATTTCGCGAGGTTGCCGAACAGCAGCGTGCCGAACACATCAAGTTGTCCGAAAGCGCCAAAAAGGCCGATGAAGCCAAGGTATTGCGCCGGGATCGGGCTGCGTTCGTTGGCCAGTGCCTGGACAGCCAATCGTCGGATCGATGATGCTGAGGTCCCTTGTCCACCGGTTGCGAGCCCCGTTCGCAGTTGACTTTAGACGCCTTTCTTCGACCGTGAAAGTATCCTAGGGTATCTTGGAGTTTCCCGGCTTCAGCGCCGTTATCAAGGCAACGCTGGTTGATTCGGTTGGCTGGCGGAGAGCGGGAAATGGTCGAGGCAACTACCGGCAATGCGAGGTTTTTCCGCAGAAGCGGACCTTATCCACTTGCGCTTGTTGCCGGTACGGCGGGCGGCATTGCCGAGGAACTCGAATTGCTTCTCGAAGGCGTGGCCCCGCTGCAGACCGCTGGCCCGAACGAGGTGAGCTTTCTGGACAACCGGCGTTACTCATCGGCGCTCGATCAGACGTCGGCCGGTGCGGTGATCGTGCATCCGGACATGGCCGCGCGCGTGCCAAGGAATACGGCGGCGATCCTGACCACCGAACCCTATGCCGGCTGGGCGCGGGTTGCCGCCTTGTTCTATCCCGCGCCGCCGGTTTGTCCGGGCATTCACCGGTCCGCGATCGTGGCCGAGGGTGCGCTGATTGATCCGTCCGCGGAGATCGGACCGCTTTCCGTGATCGAGGCCGGGGTCGAGATCGGCCCCGGTTGTCGGGTCGGAGCGTGCGCGTTCATCGGCACCGGCGTGATCGTCGGCCGGGACTGCCGGATTGGCTCGCATGTCAGCTTGAGCTACGCGATCCTGGGAGCCCGGGTCTACGTTTATCCCGGCGCGCGGATCGGGCAGGAAGGCTTTGGATTCGCCTCCACCAAGGACGGATTTCTGTCGGTCCCCCAACTCGGCCGGGTCATTCTGGAAGACGATGTCGAGGTTGGGTCCAATAGCACGATCGATCGGGGATCGTCCCGGGACACGGTGATCGGCGCCGGCTCGCGCCTCGATAATCTGGTGCAGATCGGCCACAATGTGACCCTCGGCCGCTGTTGCGTTATCGTCGCGCAGGTCGGTATTTCAGGCTCGACCGTGCTAGAGGATCACGTCCGCGTCGGCGGGCAGGCGGCGATGGCCGGGCATCTGCGAATTGGAGAAGGTGCGGTGATCGGACCGCAGGCCGGCGTCATTTCGGATACGGCTGCAGGCGCGACCGTGCTGGGAAGCCCGGCTCAGCCCAAGAAAGACTTCTTCCGGCAGATCGCGACGCTCAAAAAGATGATAAAGGGAGAGGGATAGAACGAGTCTCATATTTCTGGCGTAGATTTGGAAGACAGGCGTTTTTTGAAATCACAGCAATGAATAATCCGGACTGACCTTCTGCTATAAATGGGCGTGTCCGTGATCGGATGATCGGCGGACATTGATATGTTCGAAATGATATTCGAAAATTCGAGGCGAATGGGCATGAACCGCGCTCGCGCGCTCGCCGCGACCCTTTTCCTGGTGCCCGCATTATTGGTCCACCAGCCAGCTTCGGCTCAACGCGGCAACGCCATCGGCGCGCTTGATGCGCAAATCCAGCAGGCCGCGCAGACAGGACGCGCGGCGGAAGGGCTGGCGCTGGCGCAAAAGCTCGAAGGCCTGGTCCGCCGGCAGCAGGGCACCGACAACATGAATTACGCGGGCGTGCTGCATAATGAGGGCATGTTCCTGCAAAATCTTGGACGATATCAGGAGGCGGTGGAAAAGCTGAAGGCGGCGCTGGCGATCAAGCTGCGCAACAACGATCCGGCATCGACGCTGCGCACCTCCAATATCCTGACGGCGTCGCTGGCGTCGCTGGATCGCCGTGCCGAGGCGTCGGTGGTGGCTGAACGCGCGCTGGCGATCGGAACCCAGGCGTTTGGTCCGGATGACGTGCGGTTGACCGGAGCGCTTGCGGCGCTGGGTGATCTCGCGCGCGATCAGGAGAACTACAAGGACGCTCAACGTTATTTCGAACGCGCACTTGCGGGCCTGCAAAAATGGCCGAATGCAACCGCTTTCGATCTGGCGGCCGCGATGGACGACCTCGGCGATCTCTACGGGCTGCAAGGCCGTTTCGACGACGGTGAGCGGCTGTTGCAGCAAGGCCTGAAACTGGTCGAGCAAGCCTACGGCCCGGGTGTCCAGACGGCGCCGAACTACGCCAAGATCCTCAACGACCTTGGCAATCTCTACAGGGACGCTGGACGCCTCCACGATGCGGAGACGGCGTTCGGTCGTGCGATCGCCGCCGGACGTGCCACGCGCGGCGAAGACCACCCCAATGTCGCGGCGGCGATGGGCAACCTCGCCACCGTCCTGGAAAATGAGTCGCGTTTCGCCGAGGCCGAGGACCTCTACAAGCGAACGCTGGCGACTTACGAAAAGCTGTTCGGGTCGAATCATCCGACCACCGCCATTGGCCTGAACAACCTCGCCAATGTCTATGCCGATCAGGGCCGCGCCCTGGAAGCGGCGGGCCTGCAGCAGCGCGTCCTTGCGATCTATGAAAGGGCCTTCGGTCCCGATAGCCCGGATGTCGCCCGCAGCCTGACCAATCTTGCCAACAGCTATCGGGACATGGGACGGAAAGACGAGGCGCTTCCGCTCTACCAGCGCGCGCTGGGCATCATGAAGCGCAAATTCGGCGAGAACAGCGGCCCCACCGCGCTTGCGCTTGGCGCCACCGGCCGGGTGTTGCAGGATGACGGGCGTTTCGAAGAGGCCGCGCAGGATTTCGACCGCGCGCTGCAAATCGACGAGCGCGTGCTGGGGCCGGAGCATCCGGAGATCGTCAACGACCTTCGCAGCATCGGCTTTCTCGACATCAAGACCGGGAACTATTCCGATGCGCGAAAACGGTTCGAGCGCGCCTTGACGATCGCGCAGGCCAAACTCGGATCAGGCCATCACGATACCATCGCAACCATGATCAATCTCGCCGCTGTCGATAGCCATGACGGCAAGTGGCCGGATGCGCTGGCGATGCTGCGGCGCGCGTCGGCCGCGATGAACGGGCAGCAGGCCGTCGGCAACAACAATGAGCAATTCAAGCGCTTCACCGAACTCGACACCGATTTGATGGAAGCGGTCTGGCATGTGGCGGATGGGCGGCCGGACGGCGCCGCCAGCAACGAAGCCTTCGAAGCCGCGCAGCGGGCCCATGAGACGCAGGCCGGAGCGGCGCTGGCGCAGATGGCCGCCCGGTTCGGCGCCGGTAACGACGCGATGGCGTCCGTCGTGCGCCGGCAGCAGGACCTCAAGGCCGCGCTCGACAATCTCGACAAGCGCATCGCGACCGAACTTGGCGCCCCCGACGGCAAGCGGAACGACGCCTTGATCGCGAGTCTGCATGCGGAAAGCGCTCGTGCGCGGCAATCGTTCAATGAAACGTCGGCGCAGATCGCACGCGAATTCCCCGCCTATGCCGAGTTATCCAGCCCGGCGCCGCTGTCGGTCGCGCAGACGCAGGCTTTGCTCAGGCCTGACGAGGCGCTGGTCTCGTTCATCAGCATGGGTGACAAAAGCTATGTGTTCGCCGTCACCCGCGAGGGCAACGTGTGGCGGCAAATTCCGCTCGGCGACAAGGCGATCGGCGATCGCGTCAGCAAACTGCGCCTCGGCCTGTTCGATCCCGCGCCGGATGCCACACCGAAACCGTTCGATCTCGAGGCGTCATTCGAGCTCTATTCGGCCATCATGGGTCCGGTTGAGAGCATGATCGCTGGCAAACCGAAGCTGCTGGTGGTGCCCACCGGCGCGCTGACGAGCTTGCCGTTTCATGTCCTTGTTACCCGGAAGCCTGATCCGGCGGCCGCGCCGGACGATCGCTATCGCCAGGCGGCATGGCTGCTCAATGACAAGGCAATCACCGTGCTACCGTCAGTGGCGAGCCTGCGCGCCTTGCGCAGCTTCGCCAAGACTTCACGCGCGATCAAACCCTTCATCGGATTCGGCGATCCGCAGTTGCAGCGCTCCGGCAACGTGGACAAGCGAGGGGCGGCGCGCAGCGTGCAGGCCTATCAGACCTATTATAAGGGCACGCAGGTCGATATCGATCGGTTGCGCACCGGGCTGCCCGCGTTGCCCGATACCGCCGATGAGCTGCGTGCGGTGGCGCACGATCTCGGCGCGTCTGACGATGATGTAAAACTCGGCCGGGCCGCCACGGTCACTACGGTAAAGACCTTGCCGCTTGAGCAGTATCGGGTGATCGATTTTGCAACCCACGGCCTGGTTGCCGGCGAGGTCAGCGGCTTGAGTGAACCCGCACTGGTGCTCAGCCTGCCGGACAAGCCCACGGCAGAGGATGATGGCCTGCTCACTGCAAGCCGCATCGCCAAGCTTAACCTTGACGCGGATTGGGCGGTGTTGTCGGCGTGCAATACCGCAGCGGGAGACAAGCCTGGCGCGGAAGGCCTTTCCGGTCTCGCGCGTGCTTTCTTCTATGCGGGCGCACGCTCGCTACTGGTGTCGCACTGGCCGGTGGATTCCGAAGCCGCTGTCAAGCTGACGACG
>JAJYAH010000633.1 GCA_021779635.1 Pseudomonadota bacterium
GAATCGAAATATCCAGTACTGGTCACGACCTCGCGGCTCCTCTCGACCGGAGTCGATGCACAGACCTGCCGCCTGATCGTGCTCGACCGCCATGTGGGCTCGATGACAGAATTCAAGCAGATCGTCGGGCGCGGCACACGGGTGCATGAGGACACGAAGAAGTTCTATTTCACGCTGATCGACTTTCGCGGTGCGACCGCGCATTTCGCTGACCCGAATTTCGACGGCATTCCGGAGCAGATTTACGAACCGGGCGAGGGCGAGCCCATCACGCCGCCCGACGATGCGCCGCAGGGCGAGGACATACCCCCGACGCCCGGCGCCGATGAAACGGTAGTCGATCAACCCGGCTTGCCTTCACCTTCCGGTGGGCCGATCCGCAAGGTCTATGTCGATGGCGTCGGCGCGCGGATTGTCGCTGAGCGCGTGGAGTACCTTGATGCGAATGGCAAACTCGTCACCGAGTCCCTGCGCGACTTCACCAAGACAGCGCTCAAGAAGCGCTTCGCCAGCCTCGACGATTTCCTCAAGCGCTGGAAGTCCGGTGAGCGAAAGCACGCAATCATCGAGGAACTGGAAGCCGAGGGCCTGGCCCTCGATGCCGTGGCGAACGAGTTGGGCAAGGACCTCGACCCCTTTGATCTGATCTGCCACGTCGCCTTCGACAAGAAGCCCCTCACGCGTCGCGAGCGCGCGGAGAACGTCAAGAAGCGCAACGTGTTCACCAAATATGGGCCGCAGGCGCGCGCCGTGCTCGATGCACTGCTTGAGAAATATCGCGACGAGGGCGTGCTTAGCCTCGATGACGCCAACGTGCTGAAGGTGTCACCCTTCACCGCGATGGGCAGCGTCGTGCAACTCATCAAGGCGTTCGGCGGCAAGGAGGGCTTCGAAAAGGCCGTCCATGAGATGCAGGACGCGCTCTATCAGGAGACTGCCTAGACCATGATCGTTCGTACCACCGTCAAATCCATTCAAGACATCATGCGCCAGGATGTCGGCGTTGATGGCGATGCGCAGCGCATCAGCCAGCTCACCTGGCTGTTCTTCCTCAAGATCATCGACGATCAGGATCAGGAACTCGAACTCACCAAGGACGGCTATCGCTCACCGATCCCCGAGCGCTTCCGGTGGCGCAGCTGGGCGGCGGACCCCGAGGGCATCACCGGGCAAGCGCTGCTCGATTTTATCAATGACCATCTGTTCCCGGCGCTGAAGGGCTTGCAGGTTTCCTCCAAGCCCGGCGACCGCCGCCGCGTGGTGCGCGACGTGTTCGAGGACGCCTACAACTACATGAAGTCCGGCCAGTTGCTGCGGCAGGTCGTCAACAAGATCAACGAGATCGATTTCAACAACCTCGACGGGCGGCGGCATTTTGGCGAGTTCTACGAGCAGCTGCTCAACGACCTGCAATCGGCCGGCAATGCGGGCGAGTATTACACGCCCCGTGCGGTCACCGCCTTCATGGTGGACCGCATCGACCCGCATCCCGGCGAAGTCCTGTTCGATCCCGCCTGCGGCACGGGCGGGTTCCTGACCTGCGCCATCCGCCACATGGAAACCAAGGGCTACGTCCGCACGCCCAAGCAGCGCGAGACGATGCAGGCGAGCTTGCGCGCCGTGGAAAAGAAGCAGCTTCCGCACATGCTGTGCGTCACCAACATGCTGCTGCACGGCATCGAGGACCCGAGCTTCGTGCGCCACGACAACACGCTGGCTCGGCCCCTGATTTCGTGGGGAAAGGATGAGCGGGTCGATATCGTCCTGACCAATCCGCCGTTTGGGGGGCGGGAAGAGGACGGCATCGAGAACAATTTCCCGACCTTCCGCACCAAGGAAACGGCGGACCTGTTCCTGGCGTTGATCGTGCGCCTGCTGAAACCGGAAGGTCGCGCCGCCGTGGTGCTGCCCGATGGCACGCTGTTCGGCGAGGGCGTGAAGACGCGGCTCAAGGAACACCTAATGGAGGAGTGCAACCTCCACACCATCGTCCGCCTGCCCAACTCCGTGTTCAAGCCGTATGCCTCGATTGGCACCAATCTGCTTTTCTTCGAGAAGGGGACGCCGACGAAGGACATCTGGTTCTACGAGCACTGCGTGCCTGACGGCCAGAAAGCCTATTCGATGACGAAACCGATCCGGCTGGAGCATTTTGAGGGCTGCATCGACTGGTGGGGCGGCAGGGAGCGGAAGGGCCGTGAGGAGACGCCGCAAGCGTGGCGCATCCCCATCGAGGAGGTGAAGGCCCGCGGGTACAACCTGGACATCGAGAACCCGCACGCCGCTGTGGATGGTTTCGGCGACCCAGAGACGCTGCTCGCCGAACTCGCGAAAGCCGAGGTCGAGACGACGGCCTATCGCGACCAGCTGAAAACAATCCTCGCGGAGGCGCTGGCCCGATGAATGCGGCGCGGCTTCTGGCGCACTACGAGAAGATCGCCGATGCGCCTGACGCGATTGCCCGGCTGCGCCGCTTCGTTCTCGATCTGGCGGTGCGCGGCAAGCTGGTGGCGCAGGATCCAAAAGACGAACCGGCGTCGGAACTGCTGAAGCGGATCGCGAAGGCAAAGGCGCGGCTGGTGAAGACGGGCGAACTGCGGGTTCGGCCTGCGCTTCCGGTGGTAATCGAAGACGAGGCGCCCTTCGGCATTCCTTCGAGTTGGCGATGGGTTCGCTTTTCGAACATCGTTGACTTCTCTGCTGGCCGAACGCCGTCGCGGCACGAACCGTCGTTTTGGAACACCGGCGATTATTCGTGGGTGAGTATCGCGGATATGGATGATGGAAAGGTCCTTTTCGCGACCAAGGAGACGGTGAGCGAACTAGCGCGGGAGCAACTTTTTGGATCGGAACCAGAGGCACCAGGTACGATCATAATGAGCTTCAAGCTCACTATCGGTAAGATTGCGCGGCTCGGCGTCCGGGCGTTTCACAACGAGGCTATCATTTCGATCCACCCACATCTGACTGATATTGACAAATATCTATTTAGGGTTCTCCCGCAGTTTGCGCGTCAGGGCGACACTAAAGGAGCGATAAAGGGCGCAACGCTAAACCGCGATTCGATCTCAAACATTCTTCTTCCCCTCCCACCCTTGGCCGAGCAGCGGCGCATCGTCGCCAAGGTCGATGAGTTGATGGGCCTGTGCGACCGGCTGGAGGCGGCGCGAGCGGCGCGGGAGGCGACGCGCGATCGCCTGGCGGCGGCGAGCCTCGCCCGCCTCAACGCGCCCGATCCCGAAACCCTTCAAGACGACGCCCGTTTCGTCCTCGATGCGCTCCCGGCGCTGACGTCGCGCCCCGACCAGATCAAGGCCCTCCGCCAATCCATCCTCAACCTCGCCGTGCGCGGCAAGCTCGTGCCGCAGGACGCGAACGACGAACCGGCGTCGGCACTGCTGAAACGGATTGCGCAGGAGATCGCGGCCTACGGCAAGGCCAATCGAATCGCACAAACGCAGGCCGATCCAATCTCCGATGATGATTTGCCGTTCGTGGTACCGAATGGCTGGAAATGGACCCGCTTATGCGCCTTGTTCAAGGTCATCACGGATGGCGATCACCAGCCACCGCCGAAAGCCGACAAAGGCGTGGCGTTTCTGACCATAGGGAATGTCACGACCGGACGGCTCGATTTCACCGGCTGCCGCCTGGTGCCGGAAACCTATTTCAAGTCGCTCGCGCCTTATCGAACGCCCGCCAACGGCGACATCCTCTATACGGTTGTCGGCGCGACCTACGGTCGGCCCGCACTTGTCGAGACAGATAGGGCCTTCTGCGTTCAACGGCACATAGCAATCCTGAAGCCCGTCGAGGCCATGAGCCTGCGGTTCCTTGTGGCCCTCCTGGCGTCGCCTCTGATTTACGATCAAGCGACGCGCAGCACGACGGGGATCGCGCAACCGACAGTTGCGCTTCGCCCGCTGCGGAATTTCCTCGCGCCGATCCCACCCCTCGCCGAACAACACCGCATGGTCGCCAAGGTCGAAGAGTTGTTGGGCCTGTGCGACGGCCTCGAAACAAGCCTCGCCAGTGCGGACGACGCCCGACGCCGCCTGCTTGATGCCCTACTCGCCGAGGCGCTCGCGCCCACTGAGGATCGCCAACTTGAGGCGGCGGAATGACATTGCGCATTGCGTATCAATGCGTCGCTTTTCCAGCGGCCTACCCGCTCCAATCAGGCTCGCTCACAACAAGCTGGGATGAGTTGCTATGGGCTGCAATCACGATAGGCCGCCCGAGTGCCTATCATGTGTTTCGGCATGGCCCGGCTTCCTTTCATGAAGCCATCTTTCGGCTTTCGCTGATACGAATGGCCGTCGAGCAGAATCGGAATGGTTCCTTGAGCCGCACGGACGCCTACGCGGCGCTGGACCCAACAGAGAAGGGGATGGTCAGCTATTTCCTCGGGATGACCCTTTGCAAATTGTTTTCTGCGCGGCTGTTGCAAACGCCGTGGCTCCTGCACTTCGACGTGTTCCGAAACCAACTCAGCCCAAATATCCTTGGACGTTCGCGCCCCGATCTTGTCGGAGAGGACACTGCGGGCAACTGGCATGTGTTCGAGAGCAAAGGGCGTACAACCGCCCCTTCATCAGCGGATAAGGCGAAAGCCAAGGCGCAGGCGCAACGACTCGTGACCGTTGGTGGAACGACTTGCTCGCTGCATGTTGGCTCGCTTGCATATTTCGGAAGTGA
>JAJYAH010000634.1 GCA_021779635.1 Pseudomonadota bacterium
GTCCACGACAAGCGAGAGTGCCGCGCATTATCAGTACGTCGTCCTTCCGACTCTTCTATACGCGAACGTATCGCTGCATCGATTGGCGTTTCGTTTTGCGCGCGTCGTGACTGCCGCCGTCGTAATTTGTCATGCGGCGGTCGTCCTGTCAGCCAATTACATCCCCAGTCCGGTCGCGGTCATGATCCTGGTTCAACTCGCGATCTGCGCGTACATCACGTTGGTTGCCAATTACGCGATGGAGCGCGATTTGAGACGCGCCTATCTATTCTCGCTGCGGGACCGCCTACGCCATTCGCTGGCCGATGCAGCTTCAAAACGCGATTCCCTCACCGGTCTGGCTAACCGGCATCATCTGGATATAGAGCTGCGACGACTGTGGGCAGTAGGTGGCGAACGACCGGCGATAGTGTCGGCAATCATGATGGATATCGACAACTTCAAGCGGCTCAACGATAGATACGGCCATGGCGCGGGCGATCTTTGCCTGAAGCGGATGGCTGCGATCCTGGTCGCCGAGCTCGGCGCTGCGTCGGAAGGCGCAGTCCGTTACGGCGGTGAGGAATTTCTGGTGGTTCTGCCCGGGCTGCAGTTGGTTGATGCGATGCGGATTGCCGAGAGGATTCGAAGGTCAGTCGAAAAGGCGACCATTCCAAACGAAGGGCCAGGCCTAAGCGGGGTCGTCACGGCGAGTTTCGGGGTCGCCTCGGCTTCCGTCGGCGAACTCTCGGCGGCGGAGCTGATTGCCGTCGCGGATACAGCTCTTTATGCGGCGAAGCGTAAGGGCCGGAACCAGGTGTGGCCGCCGCTTGCAGCGCCCAGCGACGCCTCGAACATCGAGCAGATATCGTTTCGGGACCGCGCCTGAATTCCCGCCGCGGGTGACGGCCTTGGCCATCATCTTGGCGGAATGGCCGGGGACCCAATAGCAGCGAGCGCATCAGGCTTTTCCAGTGGGCCGCTTGCGCATCAACGCAGCGCGTTCGCAGGTCGCTACCACGACACCATCCTGGTTGATCATCTCGTGGTAGAAATTGACGATACCTTCATTGGTGCGCGTCTTGCTCTCGCGTTTGGAGCGGACCGTGGTGCGCGCCTTGACCGAATCGCCCTGAAACAGCGGTTTCGGAAATCGCACGTCGGACATGCCGAGATTGGCGAGCGTCGTGTTGAGCGTCGTGTCGTTGACGGACATGCCGATCAGCAGGCCGAGCGTGAACAGGCTGTTGACCAGCGGCCTGCCCCACTCGGATTTCGCCGCATAGTGCGCGTCGATGTGGAGCGGCTGCACGTTCATGGTCAGCAGCGAAAACCACACATTATCCGTCTCGGTGATGGTGCGCGACCATTCATGGTTGAACACCATCCCGTCCTCGAATTCCTCGAACCAAAGACCCGACATCAGGGTTTCTCCTCGACTACCGCCGGCGCGATTTCAACCAGGATAGCGCCCGCCGGAACGGTATCCCCTTCGGTACAATTGATCTGCTCAATGCGACCCGGCACCGGCGCCTTCAGGGTGTGGATCAGCTTCATCGCTTCCATCTGCAATACCGGTGCGCCCTTTTCCACCATATCGCCGAGCGCGACGTGAAGCTTGGCGACGACACCGTGCAGCGGCGCCTCGATCGCATTGCCGGAGCGCTCCAGCCCGCCGCCGTCACGCGGGATGTCGATGCGGGGCTGGATCGCGGCCTTCAGCGCCAGGCCCTGATGCGTGATGCCCACGGTCGTTTCGCCGCGCCGCGCCACGAAGGGCACGCTGGAGTCTGCCGCCGTCAGGGTGATGGCGCTGCCGTCGCCTTTCGGCGGCTCGAAATCGACCGCGACACCGTCGATTTCGATCACGATGCCGTCGCGGCTGGCGCGCAGCTCGGCATCGGTCTCGCCATATTCGTCGGTGATCCGCAGCAACACCTTGGCCGGCCGCACGGCTGACGTCACCCGGGTAGCGGTACGGCGTTGCCATGGACTGATCCAGACCGGTGTCGCGCTTGCCGTATCGAGCTGTGACCACACCACGCAAGCGGCGGCGCGCAGGCGCAACAGATCCTCGGCCTTGGGCTTCCATCCACCGGGAAACGCCGTCTCGATGAAACGCGTGGTGACCTTGCCGTCCGCAAACAGCGGGTCGCGAACCGCGTCCCGCAGAAACGCCTGCGTGGTCGGAATGCCGAGCAATGTGAGATCCGAAAGTCCGCTGCCGAGCCGGGCCAGCGCGGCGCTGCGGTCGGTGCCGTGCGCGATCAGCTTGGCGAGCAGCGAGTCATAATAAAGACTCACCTTTGAGCCTGTCGCGACGCCGGTGTCGAAGCGAAGTCCGCGTGGTGCGTCGACCACGGACAATTCGCCGGTCACCGGCTGAAAGCCGAGATCGGCGCGCTCGGCGGTGATGCGCGCCTCGATCGCATGGCCGTGGACGCGGATCTGATCCTGCCTCAGCGGCAGCTTCTCGCCCGCCGCCGCCAGCAATTGCCACTCGACCAGATCGACGCCGGTGATGAACTCGGTGACGGGATGCTCGACCTGCAGGCGGGTGTTCATTTCGAGGAAATACGGACTGTCGCTGTCCTGGTCCATGATGAACTCGACCGTACCGGCGGAGTCGTAGCCGATGGCGCGGCCGAGCTTTAGTGCGGCATCGTAGAGTTTTTGGCGCACGCTTGCGGGCAGGTTCGGCGCCGGGGCTTCCTCAAGCACTTTCTGATTGTTTCGCTGGACCGAGCAGTCGCGCTCGAACAGATGCACCAGGTTGCCGATACGGTCGCCGGCGAGCTGCACTTCGAGATGGCGCGGATTGAGCATGTATTTCTCCAGCAGCACCGCATTGTCGCCGAATGCCGCCTCGGCTTCGGCCTTGGCGGCATTGAGCTCGGCGACAAAATGGCGGGCATGATCGACGCGGCGCATGCCGCGCCCGCCGCCGCCCGCGGAGGCCTTGATCAGCACCGGAAAGCCGATCTTCGCCGCTGCCTCGGTCAAGGTCGCGTCATCCTGCGCATCGCCGTGATAGCCGGGCACGGTCGGCACGCCGGCGGCTTCCGCGATGCGTTTTGACTCGATCTTCGAGCCCATCTGTTCGACCGCCACCAGCGACGGGCCGACGAAAATCAGCCCGGCGGCCTCGCAGGCTTGCACGAAGCGGGCATTTTCCGACAGAAAACCGTAGCCGGGGTGGATCGCATCGGCGCCGCTTTGCCTGGCCGCTGCGATCACCGCGTTCATGTCGAGATAACTGGCGCGCGCCGCCGGCGGACCGATGCGGACCGCTTCATCGGCGAGCTTGACGTGCAGTGCGTCGGCATCGGCGTCGGAATAAACGGCGATGGTGCGGATGCCGAGCCTCGCGCAACTGCGCATCACGCGCAGCGCGATCTCGCCGCGATTGGCGATCAAGACGGAACGGATGGGACGGGGAGAGTCGAGAAAGGGCACGATTGAAATCCTACATCCGGTACACGGGTCGGGTGCCGGTCACCGGCGGCTCCATCGCGCCGACCGCAAGGCACAGCGCCAGCACCTCCCGGGTATCGGCCGGGTCGATCAGGCCGTCATCCCACAGCCGCGCCGTGCAGTAATAGGGATCGGACTGCTCGTCGAACATCTTGCGCAGCTTTTGTTCGTGCTCGGCGAGATCGGCTTCGGTGGTCGGATTGCGCGAGATGCTGGAGCGGCGCAGATCCATCAGCACCGAACTGCCGACATCCGGACTCATGGTGCCGAGCCGCGCGTTCGGCCACATGAACATGAAGCGCGGGCGAAAGCCGCGACCGCTCATGCCGTAATTGCCGGCGCCGTAGGAGCCGCCAGTGACCACCGTGTAGCGCGGCACTCGGGCATTCGACACCGCATAGACGAGTTTCGCTGAATTCTTGGCGATGCCGTTGCGCTCGGCGTCCGAGCCGACCATGAAGCCGGTGATGTTCTGCAGAAACAAAATAGGCACGTTGCGCTGGTCGCACAATTCAATGAAATGTGCGCCCTTCAGCGAAGATTCCGAAAACAGCACGCCGTTATTGGCGATGATGCCGACCGGCATGCCCTGGATGTGCGCGAAGCCGCAGATCAGCGTCGCACCATAGAGCGGCTTGAATTCGTGGAATTCGCTGCCGTCGACCAGGCGCGCGATGATCTCGCGCTGGTCGAACGGAACGGTCAGATCGGCACCGATGATACCGGGGATTTCCCCGATGTCGAACAACGGCGCGCGGACAGGGCGAATGTCGCCATAGACTGGTTGCAGCCGATTGAGCGCGCCGACGATGTCGCGGGTTTTCGCGATCGCCTCCATCTCGTCGCGGGCGAAATGATCGGAGACGCCGGAGACGGTGCTGTGCATTTCCGCGCCGCCGAGCGTTTCGCGGTCGACGATCTCGCGGATCGCGGCTTTGACGATCTGCGGACCGCCGAGATGCACGCTGCTGTTGCCCGCCGTCATCACCACTTCATCCGACAGCGCGGGAATATAGGCGCCGCCGGCGGTGCATTCGCCGAACACCGCGGCGATCTGCGGAATGCCCGAGGCCGACATCCGGCATTGGCGGTAGAACGCGCCGCCGAAATGATCCTGGTCCGGAAACACTTCGTCGCCCTGAGCCAAATTGGCGCCGCCGCAATCGACCAGATACACCACGGGAAGCCGGTTCTCGAACGCGATGTCCTGTGCGCGGACGTGCTTGCGGATGGT
>JAJYAH010000635.1 GCA_021779635.1 Pseudomonadota bacterium
CAGGCGAGCGATAGGTCACGATGGTTTGGCCGTCATTCATGCCTTCCGGATAATTGCCCTGGTCCGAAAGCAACAGCGATCCCGCCCCCAGCGCCTCGAAGCAACGCATATTTCCGCGATCTTCTCCCGAGATATCGATCGCACCGTTCAGCACAATCTTGGCGTTCGCTAACACCTCGTAATAGTCCAGCCCGAATTTCGGCGCCTTGGTGATCGCCCGGATCGCCGGCGGTCTTCGATGCTTTGCCAGTGGCAGCAACTGTCCGAGCGACGATTCCGCCAGCCGGCACAGGCGTGACCGGTCGAGGTGGTATACGATCCTGTATTCAGTCGCCAGCTTCGCCACGGCTTCCAATGTTTCCGCCCTTCGCCGGTGATGGCGCGAATAGCCCCCGACGAACACCACATCGATGGGCCGATCCTGCCGAACCGCAAAGCGCGCAAATTCCGGATCGTAGGCCGGAAAGAAGTATCCCGTCCGGCATCCCTGCTCGCCGATCGCCGCAAGGATCGACGGCATATTGTTGACGACCAGATCATAGGCCGTAAACGATACATTGCGGAATGGTGCTGCATGCCAGGCGATGACGTGCCTGACGCATCCCGGAAGACTCTCGATAAAACTCGCGTCCCAGCCGGTCGCATCGAGATTGTAGAATACGTCCGCGCGATGCTCTTCCATTTGCGCCTTCAGGATATCGCCAAGCGATGCGCGCCGGCTCAAGCCGTGCTCGCGCGCCCAAACTCTCTGAACTACCTCGTCATCGCCGTTGGTGAAAAATGCCCACTCGGCGCGCTGATCCACCGGCAGGAGAATGTGAGCTGCCGATTCCCTGAAATTCAAAAAAGCATTGATTTGGCCGGCAAAGGTCGAACAGCCTTTGGTCAGTTCACGAATTTTCGGGCGCAGCGACGGATAATATCTGGCATTCTGGAACAGCCTCACAAGCGCGGTATCCCAATGGTTTTCAGCAGGTTTGACGAAGACTCAATCGGCGAATTTTACCAAGGTCAAGCCGAATAACGTGGAAACCGATTGCCCGTATCCGGCCTGATATCTTCATTTCGGAATTTTGGCGACCAAGCGGTCGCGAAGGCTGCCATTCGCCAGCGGGGCCGCGACCACAGCAACAACAATCAGCCATAGCGCGCATTCGGACGCAAATCGCAGCAGTCCGGTTCCGGGCGCCCACGACCGGATGATCGTTCCGAGCGTCCAGCCCCCCGACACCACAATGGTCATCAAGATCGCCAGAAAAACGACATGCCGCACCGGCCGTTGAAGCGTTTGCCCGATGATGATGAGCCCGAGCAGCCCGAACTGAATCGACAGGTCACTAGCCACAACCGCGACCGCCGCCCCCAATGGTCCTATCGCGGGAACGAGGATCACCGACAGAATCAGGAATACAGCAAGCTGAAGCCCCTTGGTCCGTACCAGGAGGTCTCCACGATTGCTGTAGTTTGCGTAACCCAGCGCCAGGATCGACGGCGCGATCGCGCTGGTCCCGATCAGCAGGGTCATCGTCAGCAACGAATCGTAGGGTACCGCGCCATGGGTCCAGAGCGCAAAAAAATCCGGCCAAAATGGCAAAAGACCCGACACCACCACGCTAGCGAGCAAGGTGACGAACACTGATCCGCGAGCGTAGAGGCTACGCAACTGCTCCTTCAGGCCGACGGCATAGTCGTGCCCAAGCTCGGCCGCCAGAGGAAGCGTGGTTTGAACGCAGAGTGTCCGCAACAATCCTGCAGCGATCCGGGTCAGGCCCCATTGCGCCACGGCCATGCGGTCGGACACAAAAGCGCTGACCAGCAACACCGGCAGATTGACCAACGCGAGCTCCGTGGCGCCCGCCACGGCGAAGGGAGCCGCTTTGCGAAACTGGCCGATGATCCAAGGCCATGAATGCGCGGCCCGCATTCGGTGCAAAAATGGAAACAGACGAGGCGCATCGATCGCCAGAAAGTAGACCATGATGAGCACCTGCGCCGCCACGTAAGTCACGGTCACGGCCAGCAGGCTGCCGGTCGCGACGATGACCGCCAACTGGGCGAGTTGTGCGAACAGCGTGCCCCAGTTCTGCAGCTGCACGGCGCGACCATAGAGACCGCGCGCGCGGTACAGGCCCGACACCAGATTGGACGGCAAGGTCAACAAACCGCCCGCCGTCATCAGGACAAAAGCGGTGTCAAAATTCGGGATGGCTTGAAATCCCAGCACCGCCGACGGAGCAAGCAGATACGTGCCGACCAGCACCAACGCGATCAGAGCGCCGGCCACGCCAAAATAAATCCGCAGCATCGCTGCGTAAAAGCATGCGGTCCGACCATCGCAATCGACGCCGGCCTTGAATCCGAGAAACCGGTTGATCGAACGCAACTGCAGGCCAGCGTCCGCAACGAGAATGAGATTTCCGGCGGCGTAGATGGCAAGCCACGCGGCCAGCACATCGCTGGTCCAGTAATGCAAGAAAATGGGAATCAGCGCGACCTGCTGCGTCACGCCCAAGATCATCTGGAAGAGATTGGCCGACCATCCGGCAAGGAGTCGTCGCGCGCGGCTCGGCCCCGAGGCGCCCGCCAAGGCCTCCCCTCCGCCGTGCGCAGGCTCTTCGATCAAGGTGAAACCCCTCTGGTATCGTGAGCGGGCTACCAGTCCGACGGAACGATGTCGATAGGTCGGCGGGGTGCAGAACCGGTTCACGCGGGAAGCCGCCGATCTGAGGCCGCTGAATCGGGATTCGCTGGCAAATGGGTGGCAGCTGTTGCCGAATGGACACGCCTTGGGAAATATCCAAGCATTTATACAATTTTATAGTTTAACGACAGCCAAGGCTCGTTGCGCCACGCGAACTCGTTGGATTATGACAAAAAATGTGCCCGATGGTCGGAATTTCACCCAACTATGCGGCGTCCGGGGGGCATCGCTCACTGCACGCGAGCATTCAATCCCTTGCAGAGGCATGCGGCCCAACGCAGCGGCGGCGGCGCCAGAGCAAGATCGCTTTCCACCTCATGAGTGAGCAACTGAGTATGAAACCCAGCTTCAGAATTCACAGGGCGACGCGGCGCACAATTTGATCGGTCATTTCTGCCGTCACGCAGTCCGCTTCAGGTTAGCTTGGTGGCCTCAATAAAATGCTGCGCCTTGTTGCTCTCCGTTTTGACGACAGTTAACCCGCACCGCTCGTTCA
This sequence comes from Pseudomonadota bacterium, assembly GCA_021779635.1. The sequence goes on from JAJYAH010000635.1 coordinate 3,198, forward strand.
TCGCAATCACCTCTTGCAATGTGTAGCGATAGGCGAACGGCGGATGATACCAGTCGAAATTGACAATATCCGGACCACTGCTCTCCGAATTCACCATTAAACCAGCATTTTAGAAAATGATCGTAGATAAATGGCTGGGATACTTCCCGGCCTTTTATTTCGAGAAACGGAAGAACCTCCTTGATAACGATCTCTCCGGAGCTTTCTTGAAGATCTCGCCCGAGAGGCGTGAGCTGACGAACCAGTCGAAAAGCATCATCGGGTTTCATCGGCGTGATTCTCGAGCGCAAATGGTCGTCGCTCGCATCTCGCATCCTCGAACCGCTCTCCGGTCTGGGCCGACATCGTCGCGACAAACCCGCACTTCCGGTTTTCGCCCCGCCATAGGCGCGGGCTTAACAGGTTTGGTTAGAGTGCCGGAACGCTTCCTTGGCACAAAAAAAACCTGGACGATTGGTGCGGCATTCCGAAATTCAGGGCAAAATCTGTGTTGACTGTCCTTTGCTTTCTCCCTGATTTAAACCTTTTGCTTTGAAGTAAGCTTGATAAGCTCCTCCCGACACGAGGACGAGTTCGCGTTCCGTCAGCTCTCGGGGCTCGTCTTCGCTCAGCTCGGGCTTTTCGTGGTTCAATTTGGTCATCGTAAGTCTCCTCCTGTGAGCGCGGAGCGACCGTTCGATCCGCCTATCAGTAGAGTGCCGGAACGCGAGCCGAGCCGACGTGATCCACCTCACACACTAACGGAAGATCCCACCGACCGCAGTGATGGGCGCGTCATGCCGCTTTTTGTCTCGGGGATCGGTGGAGAGCTGCAGGACCGCCAAGCACCTGCTCAAATGCTCCACGTGAGGGTCAATATTGCAGGCCGAATGACAGTCTCGCGCACCAACGCTGCCAGCGGAGCCTTGTCTCGCTCGGCTTCAGCGCTGCGGCAATCAATTCCGGCCTTTGCGCGAACATCACACTGTCGATGGCCTGCAACTCCGGCAGCTCGATGGATTTCACCAGCGACGAGAAAGCTCGGCGTGATCCCGCATATCCGGGAAAGACGCGGGACGCCATTTTCTTGAGGAAAAGCAACATCCGCCCGCCCAACGTATGCTTGGAATCGCAAACCGTATCGTCAGGCGCATCGCGTTGTAAACACCTCGGGTCCGACTCGCTTACGGGCTCCCAAGCCGCAAGCCGAAACCATACATGTCGTCCATTATCTTCTGTGGAGCGAAGGCAACGGCGAACGCACGAAGCGCCCCGAAAGGGGATGGTTTTTTCACTTTTTGGCTTCGCCTTCAGCCGCGATCTACCAGTCGCCAGGATCTCATCGGTTTTGCGCCCATGCGTCGTAACCGTAGATAAGTAGCCTGGCGTGTCCGCCGAAGCGCGGTGGCTATCTCGCCGGCGTCCTTGCCAGCTCTCAGCAGGTCGTCAAGTTTCTCTTGCTCGTCGGCAGTCCATGGCCGCAGCGTCGGTGTTGATGGGCTCACT
>JAJYAH010000636.1 GCA_021779635.1 Pseudomonadota bacterium
CCCGGGACACGCGAATTCCTCAAGACCCGCGGCGGCACCTACACGAACGGCGACCTGCATCATCCGCATCTCTCCTTCACCGACGGCACCTATGACGGCCGCTACGTCTTCATGAACGACAAGGCCAACACCCGCGTCGCGCGCGTGCGTCTTGACGTCATGAGATGCGACAAGATCATCGAGCTTCCGAACCAGCACTCGGTGCACGGCCTGCGCGTGCAGAAATACCCGCGCACCGGCTATGTGTTCTGCAACGGTGAGGACGGCGTGCCGCTCCCGAACGACGGCAAAATTCTCGACAAGCCGAAAGAGTATCACGCCATCTTTACCGCAGTCGATGGCGATACCATGAAGGTCGCCTGGCAGGTGATCGTTGATGGTAATCTCGACAACGTCGACGCCGACTATCAGGGCAAGTATGCCTTTTCGACCTGCTACAATTCCGAAGAAGGCGTCAATCTGGCCGAGATGACGGCCGCCGAGCAGGATTGGGTGACGATCTTCAACATCAAGCGGATCGAAGAGGCGGTGAAGAAGGGCGACTTCAAGGAAATGAACGGCGTGCCGGTGATCGATGGTCGTCATGGCTCACCCTATACGCGCTATGTCCCGGTCTCGAACAATCCGCACGGCATCAACACCGCGCCCGACGGCATTCACATCGTCGTCGCCGGAAAGCTCTCGCCGACAGCTACGGTAATGGACGTTCGCCTGTTCGATCAATTGTTCGACGACAAGATCAAGCCGCGTGACGTCGTGGTCGCAGAGCCTGAAATCGGCCTCGGACCTTTGCATACTGCCTTTGATGGCAAGGGCAACGCGTATACGACGCTGTTCCTCGACAGCCAGGTCTGCAAATGGAATATTGACGTGGCAAAGCGCGCCTTCAAGGGCGAAAAGGTCGACCCGATCATCCAGAAGCTCGACGTCCAATATCAGCCCGGCCACAACCACTCCTCGATGGGAGAAACCAAGGAGGCTGACGGAAAATGGCTGATCTCGCTGAACAAGTTTTCGAAGGATCGATTCCTCAATGTCGGCCCGCTGAAGCCCGAAAACGATCAGTTGATCGATATCTCCGGCGACAAGATGGTTCTGGTTCGTGACGACCCGAGCTTTGCCGAACCGCACGACACCGATATCGTTCACCGTTCCAAGATCAATCCGATTTCGATCTGGGATCGCGCCGATCCGTTCTTTGCGGACGCGGTCAGGCAGGCCAAAGCCGATGGCATCAAGCTCGAGGCGGACTCCAAGGTTATCCGCGACGGAGACAAGGTGCGTGTCTACATGACGTCGACCGCGCCCCAATACGGACTTGAGCAATTCCAGGTCAAACAAGGGGACCACGTCACGGTCTACATCACCAACATCGACGCGGTGGAGGACCTGACCCATGGCTTCGCGATTACAAATTACGGCGTCAACATGGAAGTCGCGCCCATGGCAACGGCCTCCGTGTCGTTCACGGCCGATAAGGCCGGCGTCTACTGGTACTACTGCTCATGGTTCTGTCACGCCATGCACATGGAAATGAAGGGCCGCATGCTGGTCGAACCCAGGACGGTCTGAGGAGCGCAAGGTGTCCTTCCTTCTACGCCTTGTTCCGGCGGCGATCTTCGCCGCCGGAGTTGCGGGCTCCGCCAGCGCGGAGACGCTGAAGATTGCTCCGGAACAGCCGCTTCAGGCAGCGCTGGACCAGGCGCATGACGGCGACGTCATCGAGCTTGCCCCGGGCGAATACAAAGGTGCGATCAGGATCGATCACCGCGTCGTGTTGGCCGGACGACCGGGCGCGGTGCTTGTCGGCGGCGGCGCCGGCAATGTTGTCACGGTGTATTCTCCCGACGTCACGATCCGCGGCGTGACCATCCGGGGATCGGGCCACGACCTGCAAACGATGGATTCGGGAATTTTTCTCGAGAAGACCGCGGAACGCGCGCTGGTCGAAAACAATCGCTTCGAAGGAAACCTGTTTGGCGTCTATGTCCACGGCGCGGCGGGTTCGCGGGTCGAGCGCAACATTGTCGAAGGCGTGCGCGGCGGGCGCCTCAACGAGGCCGGCAACGGCGTGTCGCTGTGGAACGCGCCCGATGTCACCATTGCCGAGAACACGTTCCGCTACGGCCGCGACGGCATTTTCACGGTTTCCAGCCGCAAGGACCGCTTCATCAATAATCGCTTCGAGCAGGTGCGGTTTGCGGTGCATTACATGTACACCAACGACAGCGAAGTGAGCGGCAATTTCTCGGTCGGCAACCACGGCGGGTACGCCATCATGTATTCGAACCGGCTCGTAATCCGCGGTAACATCTCGGATCGGGATCGTGATTTCGGCCTGCTGTTCAACTACGCCAACTATTCTGATCTGGAAGGCAATAGAGTCACCGGCGGCTCGCTCGACAACATTGCGAGTAGTTCGGACGAAGGCCCGGACGAGGAAAAGGGCATGGTGACGGAAGCAGCGCGCGCGCAGAGTCTTCGCTCCGGACCGGAAAAATGCGTCTTCATCTACAATACCAACCACAACCGGATTCGGAATAACTGGTTCGAGGGTTGCGCGATCGGGGTCCATTTCACGGCCGGCTCCGAGGGCAACGAGGTCACCGGCAATGCCTTTGTCGGCAACCGCAATCAGGTGAAATATGTCGGGACGCGCGACCTCGACTGGTCGAAGGACGGTCGCGGCAATTACTGGAGCGACAATCCGGCGTTCGACCTCAACGGCGACGGCATCGCCGACACGGCCTACCGCCCCAACGATCTGGTCGACCGGGTATTGTGGACCGCGCCGGCCGCAAAGGTGCTGATCAACAGTCCGGCGGTGCAGGTACTGCGCTGGGCGCAGGCCCAGTTTCCGGCGCTCTATCCCGGTGGCGTCGTCGATACGCATCCCTTGATCGCGCCGCCGCCGAAGCCATCGTCCAGCCGGAGCCTGAGATGACCGTTACCGTCTCCGTGAACGGCGTGGAGAAGAGCTACGGCTCGGTGCAGGCGTTGCGCAACGTGTCGTTCGACCTCAGCCCCGGGCGGCTGAGCGCCCTGGTCGGCCACAATGGCGCCGGCAAGACCACGTTGATAAAATTGATGCTGGGATTGATCCGCGCCGATCGCGGCGCGATCCGGGTACTGAACGAAGACCCGGCGGCCGGCGAATTCTCGGCGCGCCGGCAGCTTGGATATCTGCCGGAAAACGTCGCCTTCAACTCCGCACTGACCGGGCGCGAAACGCTGACGTTCTACGCGCGGCTGAAGCGGATCAAACCGGCCACGGCGTGGGTGCTGCTTGACCGGGTCGGCCTGATGGATGCCGCTGATCGCAGGGTCGGGACCTACTCCAAGGGCATGCGGCAACGTTTGGGCTTGGCCCAGGCCCTTCTGGGCCGACCGCGGGTGCTGTTGCTCGACGAGCCGACAACCGGACTCGATCCGGCGTTGCGCCAGACATTCTATGAAATCCTGAACGAGCTGCGGGACCACGGCTCAACCGTCCTGATTTCGTCGCATGCGCTCAACGAACTGGAGGATCGCGCCGAACACGTCCTGATCATGAACCGTGGCGAGTTGGTAGCGCAGGGGACATTGGCGGAACTGCGCTCGATCTCGCAACTGCCGATCCGGGTCTCGCTCGATCTCGCACCCGGTGCGAGTGGCGCGCCCGCATGGTTGAACGGCGAGACGCTCGTATCCCCGCACGGTCGTATCGTGTTGGTACCCGATGAGGCGCGCAAGATGGAGCTGTTGCGGGTCGCGGCCAGCGATCCTCGCGTCAGGAACATCGAAATCGCGTCGCCGACGCTCGACGATCTCTATGCTCATTTTCTTCGGGAGAATGCGGCGTGAGGACCATCATCATTGTCGCGGCCAAGGAGATCCAGGAAGGGTTGCGAAACCGCTGGGTTCTGGCGACCACGCTGCTCCTGGCGGCGCTCGCGCTGTCTCTGACATTCCTCGGCAGCGCGCCGACCGGCAATGTCGGCGCCGGCGCGCTTGACGTGGTTGTCGTCAGCCTGTCCAGCCTCACGATCTTTCTGCTGCCGTTGATTGCGCTCTTGATTTCCCACGACGCGGTGGTCGGCGAGATGGAGCGGGGCACGATGATCCTGCTGCTCAGCTATCCGGTCGGCCGCTACCAGGTCATGCTCGGAAAATTCTGCGGGCATGTTCTAATTCTCGCCTTCGCCACCGTGGTTGGCTATGGCGCGGCGGCGGCGGCGCTTGCCATCACCGGGGTCTCGGTGCTGGCGGCAAGCTGGTACGCCTTCGCCTCCATGCTTGGAACTTCGATCCTGCTCGGCGCGGTCTTCGTGGCGATCGGGTATCTGATCTCCAGCCTGGTCCGCGACCGCGGCACCGCTGCCGGCCTTTCGGTGGGCATTTGGCTCCTGATGGTGCTGGTATTCGACATGGGACTGCTCGGGATCCTGGTGATCGACCAGGGGCGAATCATCTCGGCGCGCGTGCTCGAGGCGCTGTTGTTCCTTAATCCGACCGATCTTTACCGGCTTGCCAATCTGACCGGGTTTAATGTCAGCCGGTTTTCCGGCATGGCCGGGCTGGCCGGCACGGCAAGCGTGGGTATCGGTCTCTTGTTGGCGGGCTTGCTGGTCTGGATCGTCGCGCCGCTCGGGCTTGCGACAGTGTTTTTTGCGCGGAGGGAACTTTGACCCTT
>JAJYAH010000637.1 GCA_021779635.1 Pseudomonadota bacterium
CGCGGTAGGTTGTTTTGTGCTTGATCCGGTCCCAAAGCTCTTTGAACTCCGGGCTCAGATAAACCTCCTTGCGTAGCGGCACGGTACGGCGACCATCGCGATTCTTGATTTCCAGCCGCCCGGCAGCCTTCCGCAGGATTTCGGTGATCTGCGGGAGAAGCGGCGCGAATTTCTCGGGCAACCTGAGCGAGCTTTCCTTCAGCGCCTTCTTGAGGCTGTCCTGCACGCGCCCCTTCGCGTCGATCAGCCCGGTCTCCTTCAGATGGCCCCATAGTGCCTGGGATTGGGCGAAGCCCAGCGGCTTGGCCTGGCCGTTTTCGGCCTGGACCAGCACACCGGCAAACTGGTGGTCCTCCAATATACCGAAGTGGATGCCGGTCTCGTCCTCGATCTCCTTCTGCAGCCTCTCGGCGAACTGCTCGTAGCTCTCGGTGGCGATGACCGTGAGGGTGTTGATCTCGAACCCGCGCAGCCGCTCGCCGTTCTGATTGACGCAGAGGCGCAGGCCGCGTCCGATGGTCTGGCGCCGCTCCAGCTCGGTCTGGATGTCGCGCAACGTGCAGATCTGGAAGATGTTCGGGTTGTCCCAGCCCTCCCGCAACGCCGAGTGGGAGAAGATGAATTTGAGCGGGGTCTCGAAGCCGAGCAGCTTCTCCTTCTCCTTCATGATTAGGTTGAAACTGTCAGTCTCCACGGCCTCGTTGGTGGCAGATGTCTTTAGTTCGTGCGTGACGAACGGCGTGACGACCTTCTTGTCGATCGAGAAGTAGCCGTCGTGAACCTCTGCAGCCGCCTGGCTCAGGTCAACCTCGCCGAACAGGGTACGATAGTCGGGGAGCTTCGCGGCGCGCTGGTATTCTTCTTCGAAGATGCGGGCATAGTCGCCCTTCACCTGGTTGCCGGCGGCGTCGTAGCTCCGGTAGCGGTCCACCTTGTCGATGAAGAACAGGGACAGGACCTTGATCCCTTGCGGGCGTAGGCGCTTTTCCTTGTCCAGGTGCTCACGGATCGTGCGGCGGATCATCTCCCGCTGCACGGCTAGCGGGTCAACGTCGCCCCATGCCTTGCCGGGCGACAGATAGTGCTCACCGCCTGGGACGCGAAGCTCCAGATACTCGTTGCCCTTCGTAACCCGGATTTCGCCGATCCGGCAATCGACATAGATCGCGCGTTTGGTGGTCTCCTCCAGGTTGTCGCCATCCTGAACGATGACTTCCCGGCGCTGCACCCCGGACGCCGTCGCGACGTCCAGCGCCACTTTGGCGCTGATCATGCCGCGCTTGTTGGCAAATGAGATGAGCCTCACATAGGGCCTGTTGTGGGCGTTCTCCACCGTGGCCGAGGCGACCTCGATCTGCTTGACCAGCTTGCGCTCGTAGGCGTCCACCGCATCGAGGCGGAAGACCATGTGGTGCTTGTCCGTGTGGGTTGCCGAGTAGCGCAGCGTGCAGAGCGGGTTCATGGCGTCGAGCGCCGCCTTTCCAGCACCCGACAAGCCGCCAACGACGCGCTGCGGTTCGTCCACGATAACGATCGGGTGCGCTGCCTTGATCAGGTCGATTGGCTTCTCGTCGTTCACCCTCTCGCTGGGCTGATAGAATTTGTTCAGGTCCTTCTTGTTGATGGCGCCGACGGTCGCCACCATGATCTGGATCGCGGGGCTGGTGGCGAAACTGCGCACCTGGCCTAGCTTGCCAGAATCGTAGAGGAAATAGTCGAACGGCACGCCGGCGTAGAGGCCCTTGAAGTGCTCCTCGGTGATCTGGAGCGTCTTGTACACCCCCTCCTTGATCGCGATGGAGGGAACCACGATGACGAATTTCGTAAAGCCAAACTGCTTGTTCAGCTCGAAGATCGTGCGGAGGTAGACATAGGTCTTGCCCGTGCCGGTCTCCATCTCCACCGTAAAATCGCCGGAGGCGAGGGTTTCGGAGGGCCGAAGACCATTGCGTATCTGGATATCGTTGAGGTTTTTTAGCATCTCGTCGTCCAGTAGGGTCAAACGGTTGCCGATGCCGAGGTCGTTTTCAGCGAATCTCATCCGGTATTGGGGGTCTGACCCATCGTGCGTCACGGTGAATTCCGTGCGGCAGATCTCCTGGCCACGGAATAGGTCGCACACCGCGTGGATCGCGGCGATTTGGTAGTCCAGGTTCGGCTCGAAGTGGAGTTTCATGGTCGCAGCCCCTACAGGCTGCGCACGGTGGCGATGCCGCTCTGCTCCAGGATGGCGGCAAGGTTGGTCTTGGCTACGTCGTCGGCGAAGGCGCTGTCGCGGAACACGCAGGTGGTATCGCCGGCCGGGGCCAGCTCTTTGCGCCATACGACGATGCCCTGGCCGAGCGCCTCCACGTCGTCCCCCGCGATCTTCGACGCAAGACAGGCGATCAGGGCGCCGCGACCGATGCTGTGCACCGCCGTGCCGGCGATTGTTTTGGTCTCGATTGGCACGCAGAGGTCGAGGCCGAGTTTGAGCAGAAGCTCGTAGAGAATGTCCTGCTCTGTGCGGTCTGCCTTGAGGTGCTCCACGGACTCTTCGAGGGATTTGGCGATGTCATCGCGGTCAGGATCCCAAGCGCGGATGTTGGTTGAGTCGAGCTGGAATACACGGAAGCCAAGATCGCCCGCGAACATGGGGTTCTCGGCTCTGATCTTCTTCGCTGCGCGCCGCAGGCGTTCTTTTGTAAGTTCGGCGATGTTGCGTGGCTTGCCGATCTTGTCGCAATATTTTGCCGCAACTTTCTGGTCCTTGTCGCTCAAATCGAGTGGCTCAGGAAGCTGGACGAGGACGTAACGTCTCTTCCCCCCATCCAAGGCGTTCTGCGCCATAACAGCATGGCCAGTGGTACCAGAGCCGGCGAAGAAATCCAAAACGATATCATCCTCTCTGGTAGCCGATTTAACCAGTTGCATCAACAATTCGACTGGTTTGGGGTACGAAAATAATCCGCCAAGACCTATGGACTCCAGGTCCTTCTTACCCTCCTCCGAAAGAACACGAATTATTGAGTAGAGCTTCGAGGTTGCCTCATCTAACGGGATGCGCCTGCAGATGGCGCGCATCCCATTGGGCCATGCTTCCAAGAAATATTCGCCGCTTGCAATAGCGTCATCAATCTCCCGCTTTTTCTCTGGCCCCTTATATTCGAGCAATTGCTCGTAAAAGCAGCGTCTGTCACCTGCATTCTTGTCATATTTGCCAAACTGCTTGCGAACGACGTCATCATCTATCAGATATTCACGACCGTCGATTACTTCCGTCCGGCCCTGCACCACTTTGTCCCGCCTCAAAGGCGCGCACTTGTCTATGTCTTTGTTTGCTACGACGATGTAATCATGACCCTTGACTATATGTTTTGCTTGTCCCCCTCCTTTTGCGCGCTGGTGCACTAGCGATCCGAGCAAGCCTTCTTCTCCCAAAACCTCCGCAAGGAGCGCCCGCACATTAGCGTGTTCGGTATCGTCGGAACTAACGAGAACGTATCCATCCTCCCTAAGGAATGTCTGAGCCAACTTGAGTCTAGGATACATCATATTGAGCCAGATGGTATGGAACCGCCCATTTGCTTCAGCGTTGCTGGTCATCTTGCGTCCATCCTCTAGTTGGCCCGTAAGGGACAAATAATTGTTGATCGGGTCCACGAAATCATCCGGATAGACGAAATCCTTGCCCGTATTATAGGGCGGATCTATATAGATGAGCTTCACCTTGCCCGCGTAGCTCTTCTGCAGCAACTTCAGCACTTCGAGGTTGTCGCCCTCGATCATCAGATTCTGGGTCGTGTCCCAATCCACGCTGTCGCCCGGACAGGGGCGCAAGGTGCCCGTGGATGGGGTCAGAGCCAGTTGGCGGGCCCGGCGCTTGCCGAACCAATTAAGTCCATATTTCTCCTCGGCATCGGTGACCGTCGCATCTCCCACCAGCGCTTTCAACACATCGACGTTGATCGCGGCGCCGTTGGCCCCCTCTGTGATTAGCTCGGGGAACACTGCCCGCAGCTTCGCGATGTTGTCCGCCACCAGATCGGCGGAGCGGGTTGCGGGGTCAGCGAGATCGAGCTTCTTCATCGTGGCATCCATCAAAGCGTTCGGCGGGGACAACGGGGCGGCATGGTCAGGCGGCTTCGAGCCGCAGGATGTCGGCTGCGATATGCGCGCGCATGTCCGGCAGGGCGGTGAAACAGCGATAGCCAGCGGCGCTCGCCAGAGCTAAAACCTCCCCCGGCTGGTTCAGTAGCACGGCCACCGGGCCGCTGAGACCGGGCTGTAGCCCATCCGGCCAGGCGAGGTCGAAGACGGCCTTCTGCGCCCCTGTCGCGGAGTCAGCATAGTCGAAGGCGATCTCGCCGCGCGGCAGGCCCTGCGCTTCCACCCAGTCGTTGAGGGCTTCGAGCTCGGCTTCCTCCGCCTCGGTGGTGATGCCGCCGGCTTCCTGCGCTTCGGCCACCATGACAGGCGCCGCGGTGGTCATCCAGCGCTTGTCGTCGTGCAGCAGGTCCTGGAAGCGTCGGTTCGCCTCGGCCGCCAGAAGCGCGCGCCGCGCCTCCACGAAGTCCAGATAGCGATCGGCCTTCCACAGCGCCGCGTCCATCGGAATCCACTGGGAGGCGAGGGCGCCGGGGTGACTGGCTTCGATCTCGGGGAAGTAGTCCTCCGGCAGGCGGTCGCTG
>JAJYAH010000638.1 GCA_021779635.1 Pseudomonadota bacterium
AACTGTCGTGGCGATCCAGCAACTGGCCGCGCGGCGAGATAAGCAGCTTGTTGCCGCGACTGACAATAACAAGCAGGGCGACGTCTACGCTGGCCGCCTTGAAGCGATCGCGTTGGAGGTGGGATGTGCGTTCGAGCGGCTTCGGCCGCCGACCGACGATTGGAACGAGGGGCTGCGCGCAGCTCATGCCGAGTGCGGATCGTCTTGAATGTCCGACGGCATCATGTGCCGTCCCACGCTTGTTCGACTGTGGAGAGCGGGACAGCTTTCGTCGCGATCTTGAAGCCGGCGGGGCCAGTGGCTTTGAGCAGTGATCCGATCGCGGCCACGAAGCGCTCCTGGGGAATGCTGCCGATACCGCTACCCATGAGGACGATTGCCGACGAACGCAGCGCGGCGCTTGGCAGCGTGATATTCGCCCCGCTGACGGAGCCGACCTGGACGAAACGAATCGGGACGGCTTCCGCTCCGGCTTTGGCACCCGCGATCAGGAGACGCTCGGCGCTCTTGCCCCAGAGATAATCGATGACGACGTCGACGCCACTGGCGAACTGCTCTTTGAAGAGCTCCTCCAATGTGCTCTCGTCCTCTCCGAGCGCAATCGTGACGTCCGCACCAAGCGCGGCGACAGATCGCAGGCTCTCGAGATTGCGACCGGTCGCAATGACCTTCCCTGCGCCGAGGTGCTTGGCGATCTGGACCGCGAGCTGGCCGGCCGTGCCGGTCGCGCCGTTCACCAGCACCGTCTCTCCACCCTTGAGGTGGGCGCGCTCTATATAGGCCGCCCAGGACGACAAGCCCGGATTGGCGATCGCGGCTGCGGTCACATCATCAAGACCATCGGGGATCGCAAGGCAGTGCCCCAATGGCGCAACGGTCTGTTCTGCCATCCCACCGTAGGGCGCGCGCGGCAGCACAAAATAAACCCGCTGGCCGTCGTCGAGCCGACCCACGCCGTCGATGCCGGCGACAAACGGAAATTGTCCCGACGAACTGTAGTGAGCGCCCGAGGCGCGGCTCTTGGTGACCTGGGTTAGCGCGGCCGCAGTGACCGTGATGCGCTTCTCGTCGTCGGTGGCCGGCGCCGGCTCCCGGAAATCTCCGTAGACGGGCCGCTGGCCCACTCCGCGAACGACAGCTGCTTTCATGGCGAACGATCCTTTCGGTCTGCAACATTATGTGCATAATACACGTATATTTGGAGGAAGCCGTGCCGTCAAGAAAGAGCGTGCAAAATACACATATAGTTGACCAGCTGCGCCAGCTCCATGGTGCGGTCCTCGACATCGTGGCTGTCATGAACCGACCGCAACGCGATGACGTACTGATCAAAGCGGCCGGGATACCGCTCGATCGCGCACTGTTTCCGCTGCTTGTCGGCGTCGAGCGCTTCGGCCCGATCGGCGTGGTCGAGATGGCAGACCGTGTCGGTCGCGACTACACGACCGTCAGCCGGCAGATTGCGAAGCTCGAAAGCCTTGGTCTAGTCGAACGCCCTGGGAGCGCCGTCGACGGCCGCGTGCGTGAAGCTGTCATCACCGCCAAGGGCAAGGCGATGACCGACCGGGTCGACGCTGCCCGCGAGAAGATCGGACGCGCCATCTTCGAAACCTGGAATCCGCGCGACATCGACGAGCTCATCCGTCTGATGCGGAAATTTGCGGACGCGATCGTTAGCGAGCCGCCGGCGATTGAGGCGAGGAAAGGGGAAGGAGGACGAAATCAATGAGAATCCGTTGCCGCATGCCCGGCCGGGCGCGTCAAGGGTGAAGCTCCGCCCGCGTGCCGCGGCCCTTGACCCGCCGGACCGGAGAGGCGGCCGCTGGGAAGGTGTGATGAAGGACTGAAGTGATGAGGGGTTCAGGTGGATCACTCGCGCTTCAGTCCGGCCAGGCCAAGAGGAGCCGCCGATGCACACCAAACCCGCTATCCGCAAAGTCTTCGAAGGCGTCGCACCGCGCCACGATATGTACCGCATGTTCAACCGCCATCGCGGCGATCCTGCCTATTCCGCAGGCGATGCCTCGCATCTGTTTGCCGGCGAGTGGTTCGAAATCGCCGAGAGTGAGTACGATTATATGCTCGAAATCTTGCCGCCGCTGTGGATGCGCGGCGAGATGTTCGCGATGCGCGAATTCATGACGGACAACGTCACCAGCGTTTTCTTCGCGCTGATCGTTGATGGCCGCAAACGCTTCTTCCACGCTTATTGCGACCTCTCGGACAAGGGTTCGCCCGATCGCATGCGGGCTGCGATCATCGACCGAGAATCGCGCCCGGTAAAGGCGATGACGCGCGAGGAGCGCCTCGAGCACATCTGGTCGAGCACCCATGACGACTATCGCGGCTACACCGGCGAGCGCTGGGCGGGGCATCTGCGCGGCGCGCCGACGGTGCTGTCCTACGACGGTTCGCGGGGAACGGTGCTGAAGCTGCTCGACCGACTGACCGACGCGGAAATTGCGGCGAAGCTTCCCGTGCATCTGCGGCATCTGCCTGACGCTATCGCGGCATAAGGGAGAGTCGGGTGTTCACATTTCCCATCCCTTCCGTCCGCGCGGTCATCGAGCGCGGGAAAACTGACGCCGCTGCCAATGGCGGGTTTCGCAATCCTTACTACGGCCAGCGGCCCGGCGAGGGCGAGAAACCTGGTCTTTGGCTGGTAGGCGATAATGGCGTCTACATCATGTCGAACGGCAAGCTCGCCGAGGGTGCCCGCCCGCTTGTTGTCTATTCCGAGGAATGCCATCCCGCCGGCAATCCTGACTGGTTTGACTACAAGCGCCGCTATTTCGGCGGCGATGACGGCATCGAATTTATCGATGCCGAGCAACTCCTTCCGCACATCAATCGTGATTTTCGATTCACGCATCTGCGTATGCAGATGAGCGAGCACGAAATCTCGCTGTCGCTTATCGCGCGCTAGCACCTTTCAACCCACCCATCGTGACCAATCGCGTCCACCGGGTCCGCCCGGCGGATCGATGGCGCGCGCCCTCACCACAAGGAGACTTTCAATGGCGCAAGATGATCCCTTTACGCTCGACCTGTTCGGTAGCACAGCCCTATCGTCTGGCCTTGGCCTCGGCGTCACTGCTTTCGCGGGTGACATGACGACCGGGCCTGACGATGACGACGATTCCGGGCCGTCGGCGCCGGCTCCCGTGATTCCGGTCGCAGCGATCGCGCACGCGACGGCGCGTGTAGGCCGCGAGCGGGGAGCGAACTTCCATCTTGTCGGTAACCGGACCTTGGCAAAGGGTTGGAAGGACCGCGCGCGTGACAACATCGCGGCGATCCGGCTCGCGACCGCCATTGAGGCCGATGAGCGGCCGGCGACTGCCGATGAGCAGGCGCAGCTCATTCGCTTCACCGGCTTTGGCGCCTCCGACCTCGCCAACTTTGTGTTCCGGCGGCCGGGTGAAGCGAATTTCCGCAAGGGGTGGGAAGCGATCGGCGAGGATCTGGAGGATGCCGTTGACGATCTCAACCATGCCTCGCTCGCACGTTGCACTCAATACGCTCACTTCACGCCGGAGTTCATTGTCCGCGCGATCTGGGCCGGACTCCGGCGGCTCGGCTGGCGCGGCGGCCGTGTACTTGAGCCCGGCATCGGCACGGGATTGTTTCCTGCGCTGATGCCAGCGGAATTTCGCGGACTGTCTCACGTCACCGGCATCGAGCTTGATCCGGTCACGGCGCGGATCGCGCGTCTGTTGCAGCCGCGCGCTCGAATCGTGGCCGGCGATTTTGCTCGCACGGAGCTGCCGGCCAATTTCGACCTTGCCATCGGCAATCCCCCCTTCTCCGATCGCACGGTACGGTCGGATCGGGCGTATCGGTCGCTCGGGTTACGCCTGCATGATTATTTTATTGCGCGGTCGATCGATCTGTTGAAGCCCGGCGCGCTTGCCGCGTTCGTCACAAGCTCCAGCACGATGGACAAGGCGGATGCATCGGCCCGCGAGCATATCGCGAAGTCGGCCGATCTGCTTGCGGCGATCCGGCTGCCCGAAGGCAGCTTCCGCGCCAGCGCCGGCACGGATGTCGTCGTCGACGTCGTGTTCTTTCGCAAGCGCAAGATTGGTGAAGCAGAACGTGATCTGTCCTGGCTCGATCTCGATGAAGTCCGGCCAGCGACCGATGACGAGGGCGCCATCCGAGTCAATCTTTGGTTCGCTCAGCATCCCGAGTTCGTGCTCGGCGCCCACATGCTCGTGTCCGGTCCGTTCGGCGAAACCTACACGTGCCGCTCTCGTGACGGCGAGGACCTGGAAGCCGCACTCACCACCGCCGTCAATCTTCTTTCGGAGGCCATCTACGACGGCGAGCCCGGCGTGATCGATGCGGATCCGGATGATGACGCCGATCAGGCCGAGGCCGATCTGCCGGCGGATCGTCACGTTCGCGAGGGCAGCTATTTCTTCGATAATGCTCGCGGTCTGATGCAGGTTCTCGACGGGCAGCCGGTCCCGATCAAGGTCCGCAAGGGTCGTAGCGCCGAGGGGATCCCGGAGAAGCATGTGCGGATCATCCGGAAGCTGATCCCGATCCGTGATGTGGTACGCGAGGTTTTGAAGGCGCAGGAGCTCGACCGGCCATGGAAGGATGCGCAGGTCAGGCTGCGCATTGCCTGGTCGAATTTCGTCCGCGACTTCGGTCCGATCA
>JAJYAH010000639.1 GCA_021779635.1 Pseudomonadota bacterium
TCGAGCACTGCGATATCGTCGGCGTGGTCCTCGATCGCATCGGCGACGCGATGCAAGAGCTTCTTGCGCATGGTCGCGGGCATGTCGCGCCAGGCCTTGAAGGCCTGCCGGGCGATGGTCGCGGCGCGGTCGATGTCTTCGGCGCCGCCGCGCGCGACGGTCGCGAGCACCGCGCCATCGACCGGCGATCTGGTCTCGAAGGTCTTGCCGGATATCGAGGGCACGACCTTGCCGTCGATGACGTGCCCGATGCCGTCGGCCTTCAGTTTTGCAAGCAGCGGGGCCACCCGGTCGCGGTTGGCCTGAAACACTTCCGATGATTTCGGAACGATCTTATCCATGTGCAGCCTCCGTCTTCAGGGCGTCGTGGATATTGTTGCGCTTCCAGCTGGTTTCCTTGTCGTTGATCTGCATGTCGAACGACAGAGCGAATTTGCTGCCGGCGAAAACCGGATCGAGATAGAGGGAGAGCGCCTTGAAGATATGTTCGCCGGCCTTCTTGCGGGTGGCCAGATCGCGGCCTTCGCCCAGGCGCAGCACCATATCGAGAAATCCGAAATCGGGCTGGCCATCGGCGATGGCGAAGTGCTCGCAACGGATGGCGCGGACTCGGATGCCGCCGAGCGGGAAAATTCCGGTCTCCACCGCGGCCCTGCGCACGACTTCCACGACCTTGCCCATATCAACCCGCGCTTCGAGGTTGGCCGAATATTCCAGTGTGAAATGCGGCATGCCGGATTACTCCTGCTACTCTTCGGGGTTCATCAGGCGAAATAACAACTGACCGTGCCATACGGTCCATAGTCGGCTTGAATCGTGTCGCCTTTGCGGGTCTCGATCGGGCGGATGAACGATCCGGCCAGCACCACCTGGCCCGCTTCGAGCGCAAGCCCGTTCGGCGCGATCTTGTTGGCGAGCCAGGCCACGGAGGTCGCGGGATGATTGAGCACGCCGGCGGCGGGCCCGGTTTCTTCCAACTGGCCGTTGCGATAGCACAGCGCCCCGATCCAGCGCAGATCCGCATCGAGCGGGCGTAAGGGACGGCCTCCGAGCACAATGCCGGCGTTGGCCGCGTTGTCGGCGATGGTATCGAAGATCTTTCGCGTCGATTTCGTTTCCGAGTCGACCCGCTCGATCCTGGTATCGAGAATTTCCAGCGCCGGCACCACGAAGTCGGTCGCGTTAAGCACGTCGAACATGGTGCAGCCGGGTCCGGCCAGCCGCTGCTTCATGACGAAGGCAAGCTCGGCTTCAACCCGCGTGCCGATGAAGCGGTCCGACGGCACGAGGCCGCCATCGGCAAAGAACATATCGTCAAGCAGAATCCCGGAATCCGGCTCGTCGATGCCAAGCGCGCTCTGCATCGCCTTCGATGTCAGGCCGATCTTGTGGCCCTTGACGACGCGGCCTTCGGCGACCTTGATGGCGATCCACGCCTGCTGGATCGCATAGGCATCCGCGATGGTGATTCCGGGATGATCGAGCGATAGTTGCCGGATCTGTCTTCTGGTCTTCTCCGCCTGATGCAGCCGTTCGGCGGCGAGACGGATATCGTCTTTGGTCAATGCCATGCTCGGTCGTGGCCAGCTGCGCGGGATCGCTAAAAGGATGATGCGGAAATATGATTAACATGTTAAATGAAATCGATCAAATGCAATTGACGTTTGTTGCGGTGCAAAATTAGTTGCGGTTCAGGGTCGCAAACCGGTGAATCCAGGTTGAGAATTGATCATGGTCCGAAAAAACTCATCGAGGACCGGCGGTTTGGAGCCGGCGAGCGACGCCAAGGCCCGGCGCGTGCCGATGCGCGACTTCGCCCGTTCGTTGCCGATGTCATTGCTGCGGGCCCGCGAAGCCGTGATGCGGCAGTTCCGGCCCTCGCTGCGCAGCCACGGGCTGACCGAACAGCAATGGCGAATCCTTCGCGCGCTCGCCGCGGTCGACGCCATTGAGGTCACCGAACTGGCGCGGATGGCCTTTCTGCTGGGCCCAAGCCTCTCTCGAATTCTGCGCGATCTCGAAGCCAGCCACCTGATCGAACGCAAGCTGGCGAAAGCCGATCTGCGCCGCAGCGTGGTGTCGATCTCCGCCAAGGGCTTGAGGCTGATCGAGGCCGTAGCACCCTCATCGGAGGCAATTTATGCTGCGATCACCAGACGCTACGGCGCCCGCAAGCTCGCCGAGTTGCAGGATATGCTGCATGAGCTCGAGCGCAGCCTGTCGGAGCTGAGGGTTGCCGAAGACCAAAGCGCCGAAAGCGGCGAATTTGAGTGATCGCAAATTTGCAACGATGCTATCGAGGCGATGCATAGCGGCCGGTCAAATCAATGTAATCGTGGCGTAGCTTCGGTCGAAACCATGGACACGCGGCTGATTTTTCGCTGAAAGTGCCGGGGAAGCCGATCGTGAAAAATCGGCATGGGAGGCTGGGTGGTCCCGCGCATGCCGCGGTCGGTCCAGACCCAAGGACAGGGGCGAAAATCCGGACATGGTCACCATCCAAGTTCCAAATCTGATCGACTTCGTTGCGCAGGTTTTCACCCATTCGAATTCTTCGCCGGAAGAAGCCCGGCGCATCGCGACCTATCTCACCACCGCCAATCTCACCGGGCATGACAGTCACGGCGTGATTCGGGTGCCCGTCTATATCAGGTGGAAGAAGATGGGCTCGGTCGTTCCCGACCAGACCGTCGAGCTTGTGGTCGATACACCGTCGCTGGCGGTGATCGATGGCAAATTCGGCTACGGACAGACCGTCGCGCCGCAGGCGGTCAGGATCGGCATCGAGAAATGCAAGAAGGCCGGCCTGGCCGCGATCGCGCTGCGCAATGCCGGACATATCGGCCGGATCGGCGACTGGGCGGAAATGGCCGCCGCCGAGGGGCTGGTCTCGATCCATTTCGTCAACGCGGCGGGCTCGCTCTTGGTAGCGCCATTCGGCGGGGTCCAGAAGCGGCTGTCGACCGCGCCCTATTGCGTCGGCATACCGCGCCACGGACAGGATCCGATCGTGCTCGATTTTGCCACCTCGATCGTCGCCGAAGGAAAGGTGCTGGTGGCAAGCCGCGGCGGCAAGAAATTGCCGAAAGGGGCGCTGATCGACCAGGACGGCACGCTGAGCGAAGATCCGGCGGTGCTGTACGGACCGCACAGCGCGGACGGGCCGCGCGACCACACCAAGGGCACCGGCGCGATCCGCGCATTCGGCGAGCACAAAGGCTCGGGCCTCGCCTTCATCTGCGAGCTGCTCGGCGGCGCCTTGACCGGCACCGGCGCGACCGCGCCGGACCGGCGCTTTGCCAACGGCATGCTGGCGATCTACATCGACCCCAAGGTGGTCGACACCAGCGATTTCTTCGACGGCGAAATCTCGCGCTATGTCGATTTCATCAGGGCGACCAAGCCGGTCGCCGGCGTCGATGCGGTGCTGATCCCCGGCGACCCCGAGCGGAAAATGCGTGCCGAGCGCACCAAAAACGGCGTGCCCTTGCCGGACGATACCTGGGCGGCAATAGTGAATACCGCCCGCGAAGTCGGCGTCAGCGAGGTCAGTATCCAAAAGGCGGTCAGTTGATCGTTCGGGTAGCGAAAAACAATTCGGCTGAGGGCAACAGTCCAACAACAGGAAACGCGACCAATGGCTAACAACGTCAAAAAAGTGTGGGCCTCAGGCAAGACCGTCGTGAACGCCTGGCTTGCGATTCCGTCCGGATTTTCCGCCGAAGTGATCGCGCAATGCGGCTTCGACAGCGTCACCGTCGATATGCAGCATGGCGTGCAGGATTATCAGTCGATGGTGCAATGTTTCCAGGCGATGCACGCCCATCCGGTGACGCCGATGGTGCGGGTTCCCTGGAACGAGCCCGGCATCGTCGGCAAGGTACTCGATGGCGGCGCCTATGGCGTGATCTGTCCGATGATCAATACCAGGCAGGAGGCCGAGAACCTCGTCGCCTACAGCAAATATCCGCCGCGCGGTACGCGCTCCAACGGCCCGATCCGCGCCGGCATGTACGGCTCGGCCGGCACCTATCAGCAGACCGCCAATGACGAGATCGTGCTGCTTCCGATGATGGAGACCAGGACGGCGGTCGAAAACATGGAATCGATCCTCGATGTCGAGGGCATCAACGGCGTCTATATCGGCCCGTCCGACCTCGGCTTCTCCTACGGTCTGGTGCCAAAGCTCGACCGCGATGAACCCGAGATTCTCAAGATCTACGAAAAGATCATCAAGGAATGCGGCAAGCGCGGTCTCTATCCGGGCATTCACTGCAGCGGTGCGGTTGGCGCGGCCAGGGCGATCGACATGGGATTCAAGCTCGTGACGTTGTCCAATGAGGTCGGGCTGATGTCGACCTACGCCAGGATGCAGGTTGCGCAGACCCGCAAGGATTCAGGCGGCAAGGCTTGACTTGTTTCTCCTTCGCCCCGCTCTTGCGGGGAGAGGGTTGGGGTGAGGGGCTCTCCGATCCGCGAATGCTATATTAGCGATTGGCTCAGTGCCTCGTCCCTCACCCGGATCGCAAGCGCGACGTAGCCGAAGCTCCGCTTCGGCGTTTTTTAGAAGAACGGCCGCCAGAGGCGGCCTATGCTCTCCCCGCAAAGAACGGGGAGAGGTGATCAAGAATGAGACACCCATGACCCCAGCACCAGTGATCCGA
>JAJYAH010000640.1 GCA_021779635.1 Pseudomonadota bacterium
ACCTCGGCGATGCCTGCCTGACGCGCGTCGTCGATGTCGCTGACGAGATCAGCGTGAAAGACGGGATAGCGGCGGTCGTCGCCGCGTTAGGCGGTGTTCATGTCGCAGTGAATTGCGCCGGGGTTGCCGATGCCGCCAAGACCGTTTCGAAAGGCGAGCCATTCCCGACCGCGACATGGAACAAAGTGATCGCGATCAACCTGACCGGCACCTTCAATATCATCAGGTTTGCTGCACTTGCCATGACCAGGAACGCTCCTGACGCCGACGACGGCGAGCGCGGCGTCATCGTCAACACCGCTTCGGGCGCCGCGTCCCAAGGGCAGATCGGTCAAGCGGCCTATAGCGCCAGCAAGGCGGGCGTAATCGGCCTGACGCTTCCAGTTGCCCGTGACCTGGCGCCGCAAGGTATCCGCGTCGTCTCGATCGCGCCGGGGCTGTTCGATACTGCAATGGTCGCGGGCATGCCGGACAACGTCTCCCAATCGATCATCGATCGCATGATCCTGTATCCGAACCGGATGGGGCAACCGCGGGAATTCGCCCGGCTGGTGCAACACATCGTCGAGAACTCGTACCTGAACGCGACCACGCTTAATCTCGACGCGGGCGCCCGAATGCAAGCGCGCTGATTCGTGTTTCGTCCCTTGGCAATCGGCATCCAACATGCTGCTTGGTCGACTACGCCGACATCTCAAAATCCCGGTAATGGCGGCGCCGATGTTTCTCGTCTCGGGATCGGACTTGGTCGTAGAGAGCCTGTCAGGTTGGCGTGCTCGGCACCTTCCCGGTGCTCAATTCGTCGTGCATAACACCAATCCGCGGCACGCGGCTGACTTCGCCGCGGCATCGTGATCGCCCCCGATCAGGCGGAGATCATCTCGCATCCGATCGTCGAAATGACGCCGGATCGCATAGTAGAGACCGTTGATGTGATCGAACGCACGTGCTCTGGCCTTGTCTCCGGTGCGATATGATTTCCGCGTAATGCGTTAAGCCTTCGGCGAGGAGAAGAAGCTCTCCATCGCCGCGCTGCCCCAGACAGCGGCGCGACTGCGGAACGAGTTCGCACGGATCCGCGATGAACTCGGTGATCTGCCGGGCCGCATCGTCGATGCACAACGGCTGCGATCGATGCTTGGGCATCTCGGACAAACGCTCCACGTCGGTCTACTGGCCGATTGTTTCTTCGATCCCGATACGGCGCTCTGCCTCGACCGCGAGAACGCGACGGATCGAAGCGTGCCGGCACTGTCCCACTGCCGCCCGGATCGTTGTCCGAACGCCTGCGTCACACGCCATCATCTGGCGTCTTAGCAGGCGTCGATCGCCGAGGCTGAACACCTGCTGCGGGATCGGCGGCTTTCATCGCTGCAGCGCCAGGTCCTAACAGAGGACAACGAGCGCAAGCGTCGACTCATCGCGCCCCTCCTCGAAGGATCACCAGAATGAGCAAGCCGATCAGCGCTGCCGCCGCCTCATCCATTGTGGCCGCCATATCGCGGCTGATGGGCAGCGGCGACGTCCAGGCGACATTCACAATCGCCCGCTTGGCATCAGAGGCCGGACTTTCTCGCGCGACACTCTACAAGGCGCCCGCACTGCTCTAGATTCCGGGCCGCCATAGCGTCGCTTGAGCGAGAGATGAAGAGTCCGCCGTCGAGCACGGATCGCGTCCACCAGTTCGAAGCCGAGATTGCCGCCCTGCGCGGCCGCGAGACCGAGGAGCTTCGCGCCTTGCGATCATAACATGGCGCAGCATATCCAGGCTCTCAGCCTCCTTGTGCGCCAGCAAGAGCAACGGATTGCCCGGCTTCAGGCCGAACCGTCGGAGTTGGGACGCGCTGCAACGCTCGTCGCGCTTGCCGCGGTGCCGCGACGTTGACGAGTTTTTCCTCGCTCGGATTGCGCGCGCCGGCTTCGGTAGCCACGGTCCGACCGGATGAAGGCTTCGAGCATATGTGGAATCAATGTTGCGGCGTCGACGGGCTCGTAAAGCCGGCTGTGCTCGGCGGCATAACGGTCGAGCTCTTCTTTCAGAGGCTCCGGGATGCCGATCGTCATGCGGACGAGACCGACCTTCGGCAAGCGGCCAAGTTTCAGATCCGCCATGCGTCGCCTCCCTCGGTCAATGCAACTGAGACATGTTGACTGTTCAGATAATCGGCGTAGGCCGTCAAATCGCGATAGACCATTGCCGGGAGCTTTACGGTCAAGCTGACGGGCTTGTCATCATCGATCGAACCAATTTTTTTAGCTTGGCCATAATCATCCTCGGTAGGGTTCGAGCACCAGATCCCGACTGACCAACACGCGCACGGGAAAGCCTGGCCGGATGGTCAATGTCGGTTGAATGTTGAGATTGCGTCGAACCACCTGCTGCCCGGTTTGATTCAGCGAATTCGCAGCGCCGAGCCGTAGCGCCTGAAGAATGGCCGTATTGTTTCCGGTATCGGCTCCGGATCCGAGCTCTGCCCCGACGCCAAGGACGGTCGATAGCAGCGCTGCCTTGGCGAGCTCGCCCCAGTGGTTGTCGACCTCGTCCTCCAGACCAGAATAACCACCGGCGTCTGCGCCCTGCTGCCGCTCCAGGACGATCGATCGCCCATTCGGCATGATCAGCCGCGTCCACACCAACAGCACCCGTGATTGGCCGAACGCGACCTGGCTGTCATAGACCCCAATCAGGCGAGCCCCTTGGGGGATCAGACGGGCGCGGCCAGTTGGGGTGTCATAGATATTTTCGGTGACTTGCGCTGTGATTTGTCCGGGAATATCCGAGCGGATGCCTGTGATGAGAGCGGCCGCGATGACCGTTCCCGCCTGCACCACAAATGGCGACGCTGGACGTGAAAGCCGATCGGGCGCCTTAGTCCGCCGATCAACGGGGGCATTGACGAAGAGAAGTTTGCGATCCTGCCCGTTCTGAGCGAAGGCTTCATCAGAAGGTGACGCAGTGTTGGTAGGCGTTTCCTGAGATGCGGCATGCTGCGGTGTCACGGCTGCGGTTGTGGACGCAAATACTTTGCTGGTTCGCGCCGCCTCGGTTTCCTGTTTGGCACGTTGTTGCTCGGGGTCAAGACCGATCGGCGCTGAATGGCCTTCCGCCGTAACAATTGGACGCCCCAAGTCGCCTGGCAATGGCGGCCCAAGCCGGGGGACGTCGCGGGGAATCCCGGCGTAATCCCGCGGCAATGTTGTCAGGCCATCTGCAAAGTTGTGATGATCGGTGCTGTAAAGCTCGTCCGGCGCGGGACTATGGGGGCGGTTGCTCCTCAGCGCCCACAGTACCGCGCCAGAGATGAGCAGCAAAGCCAATGCGCTGCCACCTGCAAGTACTTTGCGGGAGAGCCTTGTGATTCTTGGGCGTTCCGCACGCAGACGCAGAGTCTGCCCGAGATCATCGGACGATGGCGCTGATCCCGATACGGGATCAGGACTCTTGGTTGGCTGACTTCCCGTCACGATCGCCCTCCGTCGTGCCTGACAACCCGCACCTTCTGCTGCTTCTCTCCGCCAAGGCGCAGCTCAGCCGCGGCGAACAGACGGTCGACGATCAGTACATTTTTGTAGGCGCGATAGTTGACGAGTTCGGGCTTGCCATCCTGGCCGATGACGAACAGCGGCGGCATTTCTCCTTGGGCAATGCCGGGCGAGAACTCGATATAGACCTTGCGGCCATCATCGTAGGCATTGACTGGACGCCACGGCGGGCTGTCGCCCTCGATGACGTAACGGTAGCGGCGCTGATCCACTTCCGGAATGATCGGAGTTGGTGGCAAGGCCCTTGAACGGCCGGATCGGTCTTCTGGGTAGAACCAGGCAACTGACGGCATGTATGGCTTTTCGCGAGAGCGCAGCTCGATCAGGTAGGTCCGTCGATCGGTGTTGACGACAAGGTTAGTCTCGATGGCGGGCCTCGTCGGCTTGACCATGATGTGGACACGTCTGGTATCTCCGTTGCCGCTTTCGGTGTCACCGACGATCCAGCGCACGGTGTCGCCGGCGGCGAGCGGCCCCGATCCTATTAGCTGCTCGCCCGGCTCGAGCGCGATATCCGTGATATGCCCTGGGGAAGCGTAGATCTGATAGAGCGCCCCGGGACTGTATGGAAAGACCTGGACCGCGTTGAAATACCCTGCCCGCCGCGGCTCGATCCGGGCGACATCATTGGCCGTCGTGATCCGCTCCGCCGGCGCTTTGGCTTCTTCATCGCCCTTCCTGCCGCCGCGCGCCGGTGTCCAGGACGGAGGGACATGCAATGGACGCGCTCGGTCATCCGTCGGCATCGGTAGATCGGGAGACGGCGGCACATCGTCATCATAAGTGATCTGTGGTGGCTTGAAGGTCGTGCAGCCGGATAGCGCGAGAACAAGAAGGAAGGCGAGAGGCAAGGGCGGCGTGCCGATGCCCTTCAGGTTAATCGACCTCGGTACGGGGTTTCTCACTAGCCGAGCTCCTTCGACCAGTTGATGGAATTGACATAGACGCCGAGTGGGTTCTTGCGGAGGCGATCGGCCTCGCGCGGGGTCTCGACGACGACGGAAAGGATCGCGGTCCAGCGCTCGGTCGCAGCGAGTTGGCCGCTGTCGTAACGGCGTTCAGTCCATGCAACCCGAAAGCTTTCCGGCGAGGCGCGAATGACGCTGGATATCTCGACGGCG
>JAJYAH010000641.1 GCA_021779635.1 Pseudomonadota bacterium
CGAAGTCCGCGCTGTTTGGCGGAACGTCCGGCCTGCCGCTGACCTCGAGCCGGCTGCTCGATTTCGATTGGTTCGAGCCCGTGATGTTCTGGATTGCGGGCGGATTCGCGCTGGCCTCGATCGCCGGCTTGCTCCTTCTGATGCGTTCGAGCTTTGGGTTGGGTCTGATGAGCGTGCGCGACAATGACCTTGCCGCCATGAGCGTCGGGGTCGATGTGCAGCGCAACCGCTTCATCGTCTTCGTGCTGTCCGCGGCCGGCTGCGGGCTTGCCGGGGCGGTCTCGTTTATGGGCAATCTGTATGTGTCGCCGGCCGCGGCCTTCGACGTGAACTGGGTCGTCTACATGATGTTCATTGTCATCATCGGCGGCATCGGAACGCTGGAGGGTCCGATATTGGGCACGGTGATCTTTTTCGGGCTGCGCGAGATCATCACCGACCAGCTCGGATTTTCGGCAGGTTGGTACCTCGTGGCCCTTGGCCTCGTGGCCGTCATCGTCATGCTGGTGTCGCCCCGCGGGCTCTGGCCGCCGCTGCGCGATCGCTTCGGACTTCAGCTGCTTGGCGTCGGGCGGAAGGCGCCGGCCACGCCTCGCGTCGCACCGCTGGCCGAGAAGGCCGGACAAATGGGATAATCGCAATGTCGACAAACGAGAGCTGTTTTCTTACCGCGACCGAACAGAAGCAATTGCTTGCGTCACGCCGCATCAGCGCCGTCGAACTGCTCGATGCGCATCTGGAGCGGGTGAATCGCATCAACCGCGTCTGCAACGCCGTCGTTGCGCTGGACGAAGAGGGCGCTCGGCGCGAGGCACGAACTATCGACGAGAAACTGGCGCGAGGCGGGAGCACCGGGCCGCTGCATGGCCTGCCAATGACGATCAAGGATTCGTTTGCCGTCGTAGGCATGACCGCAACCTGTGGACTGGAAGCGCTGCGCGACTATCGGCCGCCTCAGGATGCGGTTGCTGTTGCAAAGATCCGTGCTGCCGGCGCCGTGATCTTCGGCAAGACCAATCTTCCGGCAGGCGCAGCCGACCACCAATCCTGCAACACGCTGTTCGGCCTGACACGTAACCCCTGGGACGGCGAGCGCACCGTCGGCGGCTCCTCCGGCGGTTCAGCCGCAGCGCTCGCAGCCGGACTGACGCCGCTAGAGCTCGGCAGCGATATCGGCGGCTCGATCCGCGTGCCCGTGCATTTTTGCGGAGTGTACGGGCACAAGCCGAGCTACGGTCTGGTGAGCATGGAAGGACATATTCCGCCGCTGCCTGGCCACATCGCCGAGCCGGAACTGGCTGTAGCGGGACCGTTGGCGCGTAGCGCCTTCGATCTAGAACTGCTGTTTGACGTCGTACTCGGCACGTCCGACCTGGATTCGGCCGGTGCGGAGCTGCGGCTGCCAGCCGCGCGGCATGACAGCTTACGCGACTTTCGGGTTGCGGTCTGGAACGATGCGCAGGCCTATTCGCTGGATAAGGCTTACGCGACCACGATCGACGGACTGGTCGATGATCTCGGGCGCCTTGGCGTCAAGACGGACCGAACCGCCCGGCCGGCGATCGACCCTGCCGCAAGCTATGAGGTCTATCTGCAAACTCTGTTCGGGATCATCGGCGCAGGTCTGCCGCCGCCTGAGCGTGAGGCACTGATGGCGGCCGGCGACTCGGCCGAGACGGGCACCTATCCCCGCCGCGTGGCCGACGCCATCCGTCAGTCACTGCCACACTATTTTGCCGGGGCGGAACAGCGTCACCAACTTTATCGCGCATGGCGCCGGTTCTTTGTCGACTATGACGTGCTGCTTTGCCCGATCACGCCCACAGTCGCATTCCCTCACAACATCGAGCGTCTGGATCTCGCCGCGCAATTCACGCGCCGACTGGCCGCGAACGGTGGCACAATTCCTTACATGGACAATCTCGCCTGGCCTGGTCTGGTCACGGTTGCCAACCTTCCGGCCACCGCCATTCCAACCGGCCGCATGGTCGGCAGCGTTCCCGCAGGCGTGCAGGTTGTGGGACCGTATCTCGGCGATCGCACCACGCTGCGATTTGCCCAACTGGTTGAAAGTGCATTGGGCGGCTTTCGGCGGCCGCCTGGCATCTAAATACGTGCTGGAGATTTCAGTTGGAGATTCGCACAGGTCGTCCGGTCACGCTCGCGTCGCACGGCATGGTTACGTCGCCGCATTCACTTGCATCGGGGGCCGGCATTGACGTTTTGCGTGCCGGTGGTTCTGCCGTCGATGCCGCCATCGCCGCGAGCGCAGTGTTGTCGGTCGTGTATCCGCACATGACAGGGCTCGGTGGCGACGCGTTCTGGCTCGTTCACGAAGGCCGCAGCGGCGACGTCAAATATCTGAACGGCGGCGGCAAAGCGGCCGGCGGCGCGTCGCTGGCTGCAATGCGCGACAGAGCCGTGAGCGAAATTCCGCTGCGGGGAATCATTTCGGCCACGCTGACGGTACCCGGCGCCGTGGCAAGCTGGACCGAGGCGCACAAGGTGTATGGCCGCCTGCCTCTCACACGAGTGCTTGAAACTGCGACGGCCTACGCGCGCGACGGCTTTCCGGTCACGGCGCGTCTTGCGAGCTTTATCGAACTGATGCGCAGCGACCTTTTGCAACAGGCTGAAGCCGCCGCACTGTTCTTGCCCGGCGGTGTCATTCCGGCGCCCGGGGCCAAGCTCGCCAATCCAGGTCTTGCTGCCACCCTGCAAGCTATTGCGGACGCAGGTTGGGCCGGCTTCTACCGTGGGTCGGTCGCCGATGAACTCGCCCGCTTCGCGCGCGAGGAAGGGGGATTTTTTCAAATCGCGGATCTTGAAAAGCAGACGGCGAGTTGGGGTTCGCCCCTCGTCGGCCGATACCGCGACGTCGAAATCTACACCACGCCGCCGCCCACCCAAGGTTTCGCGGTGATCGAGATGCTGAACATGCTCGAGCCTCACGGGATGAATAAGAAGGATCTGCTGGGGCCGGACCTCGTGCACCTCATGGTGCAGGCCAAGCAGATCGCCTATCACGATCGCGATCGCGTCCTCGCCGATCCCGCCTTTGCCGATGTGCCCGTCGAACGGCTTATCTCCAAGTACCATGCGGCACAGCGGGCCGAATTGATCGACACCCGTTCTGCGCTGAGATGGGACCAGGTCCCTTCCTATGGCAGTTTGGCCGGCGATACCGTCTATGTCGCGGCCGTCGACAACGACGGCAATGCGGTGTCGCTTATCCAGAGTCTGTATGGCGCGTTCGGCTCCTGTCTTGTCGCGGGGCGCACCGGCGTCGTGTTGCAGAACCGCGGCGCTTATTTCTCGCTCGATCCCGAACATCCCAATCGCCTGCAGCCGGGCAAGATACCGTTGCATACGTTGATCGCCTCCATGGCCAAGCGCAACGGCAAGCTCTGGAGCGTGCTCGGCTGCATGGGTGCGGACGGGCAGCCGCAAATCCAGCTGCAGCTCTTTTCGGCAATGATCGATTTTGGCCTTGATATCCAGGAAGCGATCGAGAGGCCGCGATTTTTATCCGGGCGCTTTGGCCTCGGCGAAGCGCGTGACACCCTGTATATCGAAGGCCGTTTTTCCGCGGAGACTTTGAGCGAGCTCGAACGGCGTGGCCATATAGTCAACCGCTGGGGCGTCTGGAACGAGATGGCGGGTCACGCCCATGGGATTACCATCGATCCGCACAGCGGAATCTTGAGTGGAGGCTCGGATCCGCGCAGCGACGGTGCCGCGGTCGGCTATTAGGATCGGATTCGGCCGACTGCGGTGTCGCAATCCGGCCTTCTGCGAGAATGGAATTGCTGCCGGCTGTTGACACCGCGGCCGGTGTTTCTTTCCTCAGCCGCATCGCCAGTGTGGTAAGCTTATCTTACGAAGGACCGCGCTTGATTGGAGGATCGAACCTTGGACCTCTCCCGTGTGAAGCAGCGCCGGGCACTAGGCGGCTTTTCGTTGCCGTATGATGGTGTAGAGCAGCGGGATGGGGGAGGGGGGACTCGGATGAATCGCCCCCGCGACTCGAACCCCCGACCCGGTTGCGAAGGAATAGGCACACAGATTACCGACCCGCGCAAACAAGCGGCTCTACAAATCCAAATCGATGCGAGCGGATCGTACATGCGGCGGCTTTTGGCCTGCCCGCCGATAGGAAAGTAGCGATCTCTTTTTCTTCGGCAGCTCTCGTTCTCGTCTAGGAACGCCGCAACGAAATCGCAACGAAATGGGTGAAACGACGGTGAACAGAACGGGAAAGAAACGCCCATCACATCAAGAGATTTCAATAACTTAGTAGATACTCAGTGCGTTCGGGACGCAGGCGACCGTCGGCTTCAGAGGGCCAAAAAAGGTGCTAGCCTTAACCCAATTTAGGTTCTTCACCGGGGAACTGGGTAGTCTCGCCACGTAAGCAAGCAGCTGTCTTCGATGCTGTGAAGGTGATCGGCAGCCGTTTAAGGCCACCCAAAAAAGAGGTCTCGATCCAGGCAAGGTCGCCAGCGAGCTCGATCGAGTCGACACGTGACAGCAATTCACGAAAGAAAATTACCATCTCGATCTTGGCGAGATACATTCCGATGCAGGCGTGAATACCAAATCCGAAGCCCAAATGTCGGTTCGGATTTCGGTCGGCAATGAAAGAAAACGGTCTCTCA
>JAJYAH010000642.1 GCA_021779635.1 Pseudomonadota bacterium
TTGGATCTAACTTGGCGCCCAGGAAGGGTGTTAGAGATACTGCGCAATGATGAGCCTTATAAATCCAAATATCCGGAGACCGGCAGAGGGGATAAGAAGCGAGCCGGAATCGGACCAGATAGGATCCAAGATATCATCGATTGGATCGGCCCGATAAACGAGGAAACGCTAGAACGTCTGAAGGCGAAGAATGAAGCGGTTTATTTTGAGGTCACCGATAAGAGATGGGCAGAAAGACGCTGGCCCGGTCGAGAAATGAATTCTCCACTGACGTTGGAAGAAATAAGCGAAATATTAAACGAGGTCGAAAAACTAGGTGAGACGAAGCCACAAAGACTCCTCTGACGGATAGTTCCCCGGGTAGCAGTCGGTAATCGAGCAGTCTAATCGTTCGCACGATGATGCGAATGAGAATGCTGCAATGAATTCCGCTCCTAAGGCTTGCCTCCTTCGGCTCACGTCGGTGATTAAACCGCACGGACCGATCCCATGCGCCGCGTCGACCTGGTGGGCGGGCGTCAAATCTGGCCGTTTCCCGGCACCGGTCAAGCTCGGTCCGCGTATCACGTGCTGGAAATCGACTGATATCGAGAAGCTCATCGACGACGGCTTGCCGCCGGCGGCTCTAACCAAGCGCGGGGACCTGTGATGGAACCCGCCGACACCAATGTCTTAGCTGATGCTCAGCGTATTGCCGACAGTCTTCCTCCGAAAGAGGACGACCTCAAGGCCCCTACGCACGATGCGTCGGATATCGACTTGACCGACGCCAAAGCCGCGGCGGATCGAGTGGCCGAATATTGGACCAATGCCGCCAGATCTTTGATCCTGGCGTGTGCATTGCTCGTCCGATTTCTGAACTCCTTTGCAGACGTTCGGGAGAAGCTTGAAACGTTCCTGTCGCGCCTAGTGGCCAGAAGGGTGCTGTCCGAGAATGACGTGCTTGCTCGCCTCAAGGCCAACGGCAAGCTGTCGATGTTGAAGAAAATCGGAGAACACGCCGACACGCTCTTGCAGCCATCGTTCCTGCCATACCTTCCCGCGCACTATTCGCTGATGTACCAGATCTGCTTGACGATTGAAGCAGGCGGTTCCGACCGAACTCAACGCGAGTTGGCGGCGCACCCGGACGCGACCCGCGACGACATCGTCAAAATACGCGCGGCGCTGACGTCGCCGGAAGTTGTAGCTGCGCCGGCACCGGTCATGCCGATCGTCGACGGTTCGGCAGCGCAACTATTTGCACTCGATCTGAACGCAAAGGAAATGCGCCCGTTTTCGAACGAATACGCAGAGATCGACGCGCTGCAGCAGTGCCTACGCCATCCTGAAGTGACAGATGATGCTGGGCTGGTGGCTATCCTCCCCATCCTGAAGCTCGGCTCTTTCGAGCGCGCGCTGATGCCGCTGCTGGGGTTTGTCGCGATCGACAAGCTCTACCTAACTACCAGCTTAGACCAGCCCGAAATTACCGACCGAGACGTGATTGTCGTCGCTAGACGCGGGAAGTTTCGACCGCAACCGCTGACATTCTTCCCTGACGAGGCGGGCCATCTGGACGTCTTGGCGCTGGCGGACCTCCTTTTCCCGGACTGCGCCTTCAAGTGCCAACTGTTCGCGCAAGTGCGGGCCGATGGCTGGTTGACCTTCATCGGTGACGAAAACTGGAACGAAAGGCCGAGCGTCCGATGACCGTGAGCATTCGCGAATTACTAAGCGCGGAAGTCAGGGCGCAAAGCACCTGCCAAACCGTGGCGCTTCTGCTGTCCGGCGGCGTCGACAGCTTGATTACTGGCTTCGTCTGTCAAGAGGTGGGGAAGGACGTCGTCGCCTACACCTACGAACTCGACGGCATCCCTTCGTCGGAAAGACCGATCGCGGAAGCGATCGCTCGTCACATGGGCTGGCCGCTTCGGATTGTGAGGGTGCCGACTGCGGGTTTGCGATCGGCCTTCTTGCGTCTGGTCATCGAGCTCGGCTGCTCGAAGAAGACACAGGTCGAGGTCACCTATCCTATGGCCCACCTTATTCCGCAGATTGTGGAAACCGAGATCTTCACAGGCTGGAATTTCGACGACCACTTCGGCAACACAAGAGAAGATATCCTGGAAATGTCGAGGCTCAAGCGGTCCGGCCTTTCCCAGGCCGAGCTCAAGACGCGTTTCGATACGTCGCGGGATCAGAAATACGCGAGAACCGACGCGAAAGATTCGCCGGATACCTTTTGGTTTGCTTGCCGTATCGCGGAGTCGCTCGGCAAACGCTTGATCGACCCGTCGAGGGCCCCTGCGGTGCGGCAGTTCTTCCGTCAGTTTACGCACGACCAATTGGCGTCGCCGGAGAAACCCCTAATCAGGGCAGCGTTTGCCGACGCCCTTCAGCGGCTTCCGGCGGGGTTGATCGCCAAGGGCGTCAAGCTGCAGAAAGGTGGCGGTGTTCACCAGCTTTTCCAGACCTTGATCGATGACCCGGTCATCAACCCGTTCGAAACCAAATACTCCACGGTAGCGGCGCTCTGCCAGCGTTGGGCCAAGGAAGTGAAAACCAACCCGGAGCGGTATCTTGAAGAACTGGCCTCAGTTCCGGAATTCCGGAAAGCCAGCGTGATCGAGGCACGCGGCGCGAACGTGCGACGGCTAACGATGGCCGATGTTCACGCAGCCTCGCAGCGGAAGCTTTTTACGGCAATCTCGCTGTTCGCAGGCGGCGGCGGGTCTTCGACGGGATATCGATTGGCGGGAGGTCACGTCCTGGCGGTCAACGAGTTCATCGCGGAAGCCGCGCGCAACTATGCCAGGAACTTCCCCGAAACGATTGTCGATACCCGGGACATCAGGGATCTCATCCGCGATCCGGCGAACGTCGTAGCCTTCCTGGCGCTTGTCGGGCTGGTCGTGGGCGCGCTGGACCTCCTGGACGGGTCACCGCCGTGCTCGGAATTCAGCACCGCCGGCAATGGACCAGCCGAGCCCGGCATCATGAAGGCATACTCGGACGGGATGCAAAAGGACATCTCTATGCTTCCCTTCGACTTCGCGAGGTTCGCCCTGATCGCACTTCCGAAAGTCGTGGTGATGGAGAACGTCCCCGCTCTGGCCTCAAGGGGCAAGGAAATCTTCGACAGCCTGGTCGGGTTGCTGAGCGCTGACTACATCGTCGCTTCCCGTGTTCTCTCGGCCAACGACTACGGGGTGCCCCAGAAACGCCGCCGGCTGTTCATCCTGGGTGTGAGACGGGACGTGGCAGAAGCGATCGGCATCGCCGACGAACTGGGGGTTTCCCGGCTATTCCCGAACCCAACGCACACCGGCGTCACGGTTCGAGACGCCTTCGCTGACCTGATACAGTCCGGCGACGACGTCCGGCCCTGGATCGTGTCCGCGCGAACGACCACGATCGCGACTGCAGCCGCGCGGCTTCCAAAGATGCCGCCGCGCCTATTGCGGCCGAATCATCTGGGGCAACCAGTCTCAAGCAACTACACGCTCACCCGGTCTTCCTACGATCTGCCGGCGCCGACGCTGACCGTGACGGGGCAACAGCCGAGCGGGCTGGCCGGTGTGCTCCACCCCGAGCATGACCGCAAGTTCACGGTACCGGAATTGAAACGCCTGACCGGCGTTCCGGACGACTTCATCCTGACGGGTACCGTCGGGCAAGGGGCTGAGCGGCTCTGTCGGATGGTTCCACCCCCCGTCACCGAAGCGATAGCGAATTCGATCTATGAACGGGTCTTACGGCCCTTTGCGGAGAAAAGCCATGACAAGGGCTAAAGAGGACTTCTCATTTGGAAAAATGGCACCGGGATTTCGGCGGCACATCGAGTCTTCGATACCCGGATACAAGGCGCGGCTCATTCCCGACTGTGTGAGCCAATCCGAGCGGTTCGTTCAACCGGGCACCAACGTCTACGACGTCGGCTGCACCACCGGCGACCTGCTCGCGCGCGTGAGACGAGCCAATAAGGCGAGAGCCAACGTCAACTATGTCGGCATCGACGTAGAGCCGAACTTCATTGGCTCCTGGGACCAGAACCGCCGGCTGAACCTGAATTTCGAACTGCATGACGCTCGCGCATACAAATTCGAACGCGCTTCCGTGATCTTCAGCTTGTTCACGGTCCAGTTCATTCCGCCAGCGGACAAGGCCGCGCTGTTAGATCGTCTTTACGCGAGTCTCGTCGACGGTGGCGCGCTGATCATTGCCGAGAAGACGCTCGCTGAAACGGCGCGGCTTCAGGAAACGCTCAATACCCACTACCTCGACTACAAGCGCCGCGTTGGCTTTACGTCAGACGAGATTTTGGACAAGAACCGCGCGCTGCACGGGCAGATGACGACATGGACAGAGTCGGAATTGCGTGACGCTCTACGGACGGCGGGATTCCGCGAGCTCACATCTTTCTGGCGAGGGTTGTTCTTCGTAGGATACCTGGCTCTGAAGTGATCCGCTCGTGGTCTGGCGCGGTTGCCACCGGATTTTACTCGGTAAAAACGGCTGCGCCAGTTGACGAACGTAACTCAACGGGATCGGTCAGA
Source organism: Pseudomonadota bacterium (assembly GCA_021779635.1). The sequence continues at coordinate 4,539 of JAJYAH010000642.1, forward strand.
GAGAGTTGGCCAGTTCGATCTCCCTTGCAACGGGCTTCGCGCGCCACTCCCTGACTAAAACCAACTATTTTCATGCACCGCGGGATACCTGTCATGCATCCGGATCGGTGATCGAG
>JAJYAH010000643.1 GCA_021779635.1 Pseudomonadota bacterium
ACTGGCCGATGTTAACCGAAATTCGCTCCATCCCGGCGATCAACACATGATACCCACCACCGGCATTGAGGATCAAGAGTTGTCCGTAGCTGCGAAACGGTCCGGCGTAAACCACCCAGCCGTCACACGGTGTTGTGACCTGGGCCCCGGCCCGGGTTGCCAAGGAAATGCCTTTTTCTACGCCACCAGCCCCGTCGGAACCGCCAAATTCGCGAATCCTGACGCCATTAACCGGCAGCGGGAATAACCCCTTGGCGGAGGCAAAGGCGACGGCCGGGCTCATCCGGGCGGGGTCCTTGAGCGCGCCCAGATTTGGCGTGCCATTCGGGGCGGCCGGGGTTCCCTGCAGGCTGGCGGCTGCCGCGGCTTTCGCCGCGCTCTGCAAATCCTGCTCCATTTTGGCGATCAAGCCCTGCAGGCTGTCGACCTGCCGGGACAGCGCGATGGCGCGCGCGCCTTCGGCCTCCATGTCCTTCTCGATCGAGCTTTGCTGCCGCTGCCGTTCATCGACGAGCGCGGCGAGCCGGGTCTGGTCGTTCTTGAGATTGTCGCGGTCAACCGCAAGCTGGTCGCGCTCGGTGGCGATATTCTTGCGAAGCGCAACCAGTTCGCCGAGGTCATCGGTCAGTTTTTGCGCGCGCGCATGCAATTCGGGCACCACCGATCCAAGCAGCATGGCGGTGCGAAGCGATTGCAGCGCATCTTCGGGCCTCACCAGCAAGGCCGGCGGCGTGCGCCTTCCTGCACGTTGCAGCGCGGCCAGCACCTCGACAATCTCCGAACGCCGCGAATCAAGCGAGCCGCGAATCTGCTGCTCGCGGCTGTCGAGCGGTCGTAGCCGCGCTTCGGCGTCGCCGATTCGGGTCTCGACGCTGCGCACCTGGGCGGCGATGTCGATCAGTTGCTGGTTGAGTTTGCTGCGATCCTGTCCGATCGACGCGATATCGGCGGCCAGCTTCTGCTGCAATTCGGCGGCACTTTTTTGCTGCGCGCGGGCGGCCTCAAGTTCCTGCTCGCGCTGCTTGATGGCATCGGGTGAGGCGGCCGTCGCCTGCGGCGTCGATTCCGCGACCTGAGCTGCCGCGGGCGGAAGACACATGCCGGCGAAGCCTGCGGACAACAGGGCGATGGAAAGCGGAACGCGAACCGAAGCCAGCTGGCCGCGGCGGGCGGTGTCAGAGAGCGATGGAATGTTCCGATCTGGCTGCATCGAATCCGAATCAGTGCTTTCGCTGCTTCCGCAGCACGCGGCTTACGCGCGGTGGTAAGGGTGGCCCGACAAAATGGTCGCGGCCCGATAAATCTGTTCCAGAAGCATGACGCGAACCATTTGATGCGGCCAGGTCGCAGAGCCGAACGCAATGCCGAGCTTTGCTTTGCGCCGCAAATCGGGCGAAAGTCCGTCCGCGCCGCCGATCGCAAAAATAGTATTGGCGATCTGGTCGTCCCGCCAGCGGCCAAGATGCCGGGCAAACGCGGCGCTGTCGAGATTGTCGCCGCGCTGGTCGAGCGCCACCAGGGCGGATTTATCGGGAATAGCGGCCGAAATCGCCGCCGCTTCCTCGGTCATCCGGGTTGCCGGGTCCCGGGCGCGGCTTTCGGGAATTTCGTGAATCTCAAGGCCACGAAAGCCGAGCTTGCGGCCGATTTCGTCGAAGCGTTCGCGGTAGCGTTCGGCGAGTTCCCGCTCCGGGCCCTGTTTCAGTCGGCCAATTGAAATGACGACGAGGCGCATCAGAGCGTTTTTCCGGGCGAGGCATAGCGAGACATGCCTTGGACTTGATCCGAAACGAAAGCCGGTTTGCCGCAGAAAATACGTTAAATCAATCACGGCGCGCGCATTCCGATCGCAAATGCGCGATGCACACTGCCTTGTGCTCAGCCGATTTTCAGCGGCCGGCTGGCGTTAGATCACCTTCGCCGCCGTCGGGCTCTGTGTCCACAATCTTTCCAGATTGTAGAACTCGCGCACCTCGGGTCTGAATACGTGCACGATCACATCGCCGGAATCGATCAGCACCCAGTCGCAATTGGGCAAGCCCTCGACGTGGACGCTTTTGATTCCGGTTTCCTTGAGACCCTTGGCGACATTTTCCGCGATCGCGCCGACGTGCCGGTTGGCCCGGCCCGACGTGACGATCATGTAGTCAGAGAATGCAGATTTGCCGCGAAGGTCGATGGTGACCGTTTCTTCCGCCTTCATATCGTCAAGGCGGGAGAGGATCATATTCAGCGTCTTGTCGGCGTCGGGTTGCGCCTTCAAGGCCGCAGCTTGTGTCGATGTTTTACGCGTTTTGGGTAAAACAGACTTGGACAATACAGATGTGGCCAGGGACCATTCCTTTCACTGTATCGCGAACGCCGAATCCCGGCGCTCGCTGGCTATACTACGCATGTGGGGTTAACGGTTTCAACATTCCAGTGCGTCGTCCTGTCACTTCTTTGCCTTCCAGCTGCCGTCCGGGTTCCGCAGGCCGGTCGACGACAGGTTCAATTTCATCCCGGTGAGAAAGACCCAGGCCGGCGGACGCTGGTCTGCGAGCCTGCCGGCCTGATTTTCGGGCAGGCGGTAGCGGCGGAGCGCCTGGGCCGCCGGTGCGGCGATCGCGCGAAAGCTTTGTGGCGGCCGGTCGATCACAGCGATCGGAACCTCGGATGCGATGCGCCGCCAGTTTTGCCAGCGATGAAATTGCGCGAGATTGTCAGCGCCCATGATCCAGACCAAGCGCAAGCCGGAAGTGCGGCGGCGCAGATATGTAATCGTGTCTGCTGTATATCGCGTTCCGATGACAGCTTCGAGACAGCTTACGTCGATACGCGGATCGTTGGCCATTCGGCGGGCGGCGTCGGCGCGTTCATCGAGATCGCGCAAGGCTGCATGATCCTTGAGGGGATTGCCCGGCGACACCAGCCACCACACGCGGTCCAGTTTCAGCCGCTTGATCGCGAACAGGCTGATGGCGCGGTGTGCGACATGCGGCGGATTGAACGAGCCGCCGAGCAGGCCGATCCGCATGCCGCCGGTATGGAGCGGAAGGACTTGCGCGGCAGATGGCGGCGCGACCAAAGCTGGCTTCAATTAGTGCCCCTTGCGCGAGCCGGTTCTCGCTTCGCGTAAAAACGCCTTGGTGTTCACGGTCGCGTCTGCCCGGTGCCATGGACGCGATATTTGAAGCTGGTCAGTTGCTCGGCGCCGACCGGGCCGCGGGCGTGAAATTTCCCGGTCGCAATTCCGATTTCCGCGCCGAAGCCGAATTCGCCACCGTCCGCGAACTGGGTCGATGCGTTGTGCAGCACGATCGCCGAATCGACTTCGTTGAGGAATTTGCGGGCGGCCTCGGCATCGTCGGTCACGATCGCATCGGTGTGATGCGAGCCGTGGTTGTGAATATGCGCGATCGCCTCGTCGAGGCCATCGACCACCTTTGCGGTGATGATCGCATCCTCGTATTCGGTGTCCCAGTCCTCGTCGGTGGCCGGCTTCACCCTGGCATCCGTGCGTTGCACGGCATCGTCGCCGCGCACCTCGCAGCCGGCCTCGATCAGCATCTCGACCAGCGGCTTCAGAGTGGTCGCCGCACCGGCACGATCGACCAGCAAGGTTTCGGCGGCGCCACAGACCCCGGGGCGCCGCATCTTGGCGTTCAGCACGATCGATTTCGCCATTTCCAGATTGGCGGCATGGTCGACATAGACGTGATTGACGCCCTCCAGATGCGCGAACACCGGCACCCGTGCTTCGGCTTCGACGCGCGCGACGAGGCTTTTGCCGCCGCGCGGCACGATCACATCGATGCCGCCGTTCAATCCGCTCAGCAGCAGGCCGACCGCCGATCGGTCGCGGGTCGGCACCAGCGTGATGGAAGCTTCCGGCAGATCGGCCTCGCGCAATCCCTGCACCAGGCAGCCGTGGATCGCGCGGCAGGACCGGAAACTGTCCGAGCCGCCGCGCAGGATCACCGCGTTGCCGGATTTCAGGCACAGCACGCCGGCGTCGGCTGCGACGTTGGGGCGGCTTTCGAAAATCACGGCAACGACGCCGAGCGGCACGCGCACGCGCTCGATGGTCATGCCGTTCGGACGCTGCCAGCTCTCGGTCACGACGCCGACAGGATCGGGGATATTTCGCACCGTCACGATGCCGTCGGCCATCGCGTCGATCCGCGCGGGCGTCAGTGTCAGTCGATCGATGAAGGCGGCACTGGCGCCGCCGGCACGCGCTTCCGCGACATCCTCGGCATTATCAGCGAGTATCGCCGATGCACGGGCGCGGATGGCGCGCTCCATCGCATCGAGCGCACGGTTTTTCTGCTCGGGCGACGCCAGCGCCAGCACCCGCGCGGCGGCGCGCGCGCGGGTCGCAAGGTCGGTCATCAGATCAGGCAAATCGGCGTTTCCGTCGATCGCCTTCAACGGCGCGGTCATGGCGGTTCCAGCTTTCGTTAAGGCCATGTCCTAGCACGGAAATCCATGTTTTGCGAAGTGCCGAAGGGGCATCGCTGGGGTGCGACGACCGGGCGCCAGCGAAGCTGGAACGAGTTTGTCGTAACCACGAAAGGTCTATCGCGGCGACGCCGTAGGCATGGTTACGGACGAATGTCTTCCAGCCTTGCGACCGCGGGCCGCTCTGCCCGAGCATGTACTTGG
>JAJYAH010000644.1 GCA_021779635.1 Pseudomonadota bacterium
CATTCGTCGAGATATCGAGAACCAGGTCCGCAGTCTAATCAAAGAATACGGCTTGCTCTTCCCACGCGCGATCGGACTGCAGTTTCGCAATCAGGTCTGCGAGCTATTGGGCGAGGATCATCAGCTCATCGGTGTGATCGCGCCGCTTCTGTCGATCCATGAGCAGATCTGCAAGCAGCAAAGCAAGTTCGACGACGAAGTCCGCCAATTGGCGAAGTCGGATGAGACGACGCGCCGCCTAATGACGGTTCCTGGTGTCGGCGTTGTGACCGCCTTGACCTTCCGCCATACGATCGACGACCCATCGCGCTTCCGATCGTCATCAAGCGTCGGCGCCTATCTGGGTCTTACGCCTCGACGCAACCAGTCTGGCGAAACTGACATCAATGGCAAGATATCACGATGGGGCGACCGTCTTCTCCGAACTTACCTGTACGAGGCGGCGACCGTCCTGCTTTATCGAACGAAGAAATGGTCCTCTCTCAAGGCTTGGGGCATGAAGCTCGCCAAGCGGATTGGCATGCGAAAGGCAAAGGTCGCCATCGCGCGCAAAATCGCCATCGTTCTTCACTGTATCTGGGTCGACGGCACATCCTTCGACTGGGGCCAGGCAAAGGAAGCCTGATCCGATTTTGTAAAGTTCCTGGTCCGGTCTGCCGGACTGGCGATGTCCCGCTGGGACGGTGTTGTGGCGACCTCGTTCATTCGGCTGGTGGCGGCTTGACTGTACTCCGCTGCAGACGTTGAGGCGCCCGACCCGGACATCATCATGAGGCGCTGCGCGACCTCGGAAAGGACCATGACCCCAGCGAAGACATCAACAAGCCCGGGCGATCCAATGCCCTGGCCGGCAAAGCACGTATCAGCCGCGCCCGCGCCGTCTCCGCAACCCGGACCAGCTCCGACGGCGCGAGCACTACTACCGTGCCGTGGGCGAGTTCAGAAATGTAAGCTTGACAACAAACTGCAATTAAAGGGCCGAATGACACCTTGGGCCATTGTCGGCCGCCAAGCTGGTCGGCTCCGGCTCCCGATGTGAACGGGCGCGCGGCCAATTCACCACGATCGACCCTATCCACCGGACGAACTGCACAAGTCCAATCGCGGCGAACAACACTACGAGCAGCCCCAGCGCCGTGACTGCGAGCATCGTCAACTCCCAGGTCAGGTCGAGGTCGTTCCTGGGCAGCATTGTCGCGGCTCCTGTTCTTTTCGTGACGACGTCAGGGTCGAGATTCCTGAGCGATGAAGGAACTGATCTCATGAGAGGCGGCAAACACGATGATGGCCCGATCTATGCTGGTTGCCAGCAGCGCGGGACGCCCTTTTGCCGGTCCGTATTCGCTTGAGTCAGTCTTCAAGCGCAGATTGAATTCGGGAAATACCACCGTCCTTCCCGAACGGTTGTGACGCGATAGACGTCATTTGAGCTGCCGATGGCAGTTACTTGTTGATCGGGCCCGAGGCTTTTCAGATCGACCGCGCCCAAGGTGCGTCTGTCCTCTGAACGCGGTGCACCCAGTGACAGTCGGGCAGTACCAGCCGCTCCATCAGCCGTAGTTCCGGCAGCGGCCCTGGCGCCAGCGAAAGAGACGTTTGCCATCACACCGCTAATAGCGAGAACGAGGGAGCGGCGGGGAATCTTGCTCCAGCGAGTTTCTGAGATCCGATAACAATCCGCCATTGATATGTACCCTTTCAGCTGTTTGAAGCAGTGCTACGACCGTGTCGAAACCCGTCCTGAAATTGCGCCGAGGTGGATTCCGATTTTTTGCCTGGCGCCCGTCAGCGCCCGACGCGCATGGCACGCGAAAACGTAACGTTGCTCGTACGCAACGCGATCCAAGCCGGCGCGATTTAGCTCAGGACAATGGATCTGGGAGGATAAGGATCGGGGCGCGCGCGGTAACCGATCAAGGTCCGGGGCTCGCGGTAAGTCTGCTTCGCCGGAGCGATATCGTCGAGTAGGACAAGCTCGGTTGAAAAAGTTATCACGCCCGTGCAATGTACGGAGCACGCTCCAAAGCGAGCACCGCTCTTGCTTCCACCGCAATCCGCCGAGGGACCCATCGCTTGTGCCGCGCTTAGGGCAATTGTCTCGCTGTTCCCGGTCATCGTCGACAAGCGCATGCCGTTCGCCGCCGGCCCGGTTGCCAGAGCCAGAACAAGCAGCACGACGGATAAACATCCGAAACGATCCGCCTTCATGAGAGAAGGATACCAACTGGCGATCTGCATCACCAGAACAGCGTGATCGTTCCGAAGGGCTGCGCGTAACGATTCCGTGAGGAGTTTGCGATCAAGGCCGGCCTCAAAAAAGAATCGGCCAAGCATCCCGTAACTTCGAAGGAGCTGCATTGGGCCTCTATAATCCTCTATAGGCGCCAGCGGCACGGGATAAGCCGCAAGCAGTGTCGCGGCCAGGCCGTGCGCTATCTCCGCGACCTGCTCGGGCTCGGCCTTGCCGTCGATGGCACGCCGCAGGCGGGCGGCTTCCGTCAGAAGCGCCTGACGCTCTGGCTTGACCGGAAGCGTAGCGAGCTTCGCGGCGACAGTCGTCGCGAACTCCTTCTGCCCGGCATATTCAATTGGGCATGGGTGTCCGTCATATGAAGGATGCGCGCTGCCGAAGCGTTCGAGGTCGTATATCCACTCGTCGTTCGCAGCGCGACCGATCGTCGGAACAATGCCGGATGCGGCAGCAGCCGTCAGGATCCGCAGTAAATCACGCCTTTGCAATTTCATGGAAGACAATCTGATCCTCATGCTTGGGCGAGGAAGCGCCTCTCGATTGCCAACGAACAGCCGGCGCAATTTGCAGCATTTAAGACCCCGTCACCGCGAGCAGCATGCCGCCGAGCGCACTGACCGCGACCACGATCAGTGGCGGAGCCCGCCAGACCGTCAGCAACACAAATCCGACCAAAGCAATCCCAAAATCGCCGCCGGTCTTCACTGACGTCGTCCAGACCGGATTATAGAGAGCCGCACCGAGAAGTCCGACCACCGCCGCGTTGACGCCGCGCATGATCGCTTGCGCATCGGCGCGTTTGCGGAAGGCGTCCCAGAACGGCAGCGTCCCGATCAGGATGAGGACGCCCGGCAGGAAGATTCCGACGAGGCCCAAGACCGCACCTGGAACACCGTTGGGCACAACATTGACGACCGTCCCCAGATAGGCGGCAAAGGTGAACAACGGGCCCGGCACCGCCTGGGCAGCGCCGTAGCCGGCGAGGAACGCGTCATCGCTCAGCCAACCGGGCGTGACGAACGCTTCGCGCAGCAGAGGCAGCACGACGTGACCGCCGCCAAAGACGAGCGCACCGGATCGGTAAAAGGCGTCGAACAGGGCAACACCCGACGAGGCCGTAGCAGCTCGCAGCAACGGCAGGCCCGCGAGCAGCACAAAGAAGGAGATAAGGGACACAACACCGGCATTCCGCGAAACCGGCATCGCGCTATGTCCGGATGACGACGGCGAGCCGTTTCGGCAGAACCACAGGCCGGCAATGCCGCCGATCACGATGGCGCTGACCTGAGCGATCGGGGACGTGCTGAACAAGATGATCAGCGCCGCAACCACGGCGATCGAGGCTCGCTCCCGGTCCGGGCAAAGCGTGCGCGCCATCCCCAGTACCGCCTGCGCGACAACGGCCACGGCTGTCAGCTTCAAGCCGTGCAGTAGTCCGGTCCCGATCAGTCCGCTCAGCGCGCTCGCGCCATAGGCGAACAGAATCAGCGCGATGGCGGACGGCAGCGTGAACCCGGTCCATGCGGCGAGACCTCCGAGATAACCGGCGCGCATCAGCCCGATCGAAAATCCGACTTGGCTGCTTGCTGGCCCCGGCAAAAATTGACAGAGCCCGACAAGATCGGCGTAGGCATGTTCGTCGATCCACCTGCGGCGCACGACGAACTCGTCCCGGAAGTAGCCGATATGGGCGATCGGACCGCCGAAGCATGTGACCCCGAGCTTTGCGAAAATACGAAAGACCTCGAGCGGCGAGCCTGTCAGGCTGCCCCGCTGCGGGATTTCAGTTGTCGTCGACATGCATTCCCCCTCTTTGTTCAGCGCGCCCTCATGCTCCGAGCCGCGATTGCGATTGGCACGACTGCAAGCAATTGCGCGACGACGGCAATCACCACGGTGGCGCCGATGGAGACGTCGTAGAGCGCCCCGAGCGCCGCGCTGCCGGCGAACCAGGCAATGCCGAAGATTGCGCCGAAGGCCCCATAGGCCGATCCCAACCGCTCGCGCGGAACCATGTGCGCGACGGCGGCCTGCATCACCGATTCATGGGCGCCAAGTCCGATGCCCCAGAGCAGCGCACCGAGCAGGGAAAGCACAAAGCCGCCGAAGAACGCCAGCGGCGCGTAGATCGCGATGATGATCGTCACCGGGAGAAGAACGAACAGGCCCAGCCGGTCAAAAAGCCTCCCGATGATGAGCGATCCAAGCCCGCCAGCTCCCATCGCGAATGCGTAGAACAGCGGTATCCACTCGTTCGCAACAATGTGGGATTTGCTCAAATGAAAGGCGATGAGCGAATAGTCGGCGAAGCCAAATCCAACGAGCCCGGCCCCGAGGCAATACCACCAATAGGCCGGCGGATAGCGCCCGACTTGGGACGTCTGCGGCTCCTTC
>JAJYAH010000645.1 GCA_021779635.1 Pseudomonadota bacterium
GAACGCGCGGCCGTCCTTCAGGTCCTCGCAATGCTGGGCGATGATCTGGGTGTTGTCGTCCTGCTCGAAGAAGGTCAACAGATCATCCTCGTCGATATCGGACTTGTTGCCGAGACCGACGATCGCGGAGACGCCCATCTTGGCGGAGCGCGAAAACCCGATGATCGCCATGCCGATGCCGCCGGATTGCGACGACAGCGCCGCGGAGCCCTTGACGTCATAGGCGGTGCAGAAGGTCGCGCACAGATTGGCGTGGGTATAATAGAAGCCGTAGATGTTCGGTCCCATCAGGCGAATACGGTATTTCTGCCCGATCGCCTGAATTTCCTCCTGGCCCTTGATGTTGCCGGTTTCGGCATAGCCGGAAGGAATCAGGATAGCGCCGACGACTTTCTTCTCGCCGCATTCGACCAGCGCCGGCGCCACCAGGCTTGCCGGAATGGCGAATACGGCGATGTCGATGTCGCCGGGCACATCCTTGACCGACTTGTAGACCTTCTTGCCCATGATCTCATCGGCCTTCGGATGGATCGGGTAGATCTCGCCCTTGTAACCGCCGTTGATGAGGTTCTTCATCCCCGAGTTGCCGATCTTGCCGTTCTCGGCGGAGGCGCCGATCACCGCAACGGCTTTCGGCTTCATGATCCGGTTCATCTGGCGCACAATATCGTCATGTTGGGGGCGCGGACGCGGCGGCTTCGGCGCGAAGTCGACGACAATGCGCACGTCGGCGGCGATCGCATCGGTCCTGGTCGCGAACACCGGGTTCAGGTCCATCTCGGCGATTTCAGGGAAATCGGTGATCAGCCGCGAGACGTTGACGATGATGTCGGCGATCGCGTCGCGGTTGGCCGGATCGCTGCCGCGGACACCTTTAAGCATTTCATGGGCCTGGATGCCGTCCAGCATCGAAAGCGCGTCCTGCCTGGTCGCCGGCGCCAGGCGGAAGGTGATGTCTTTCAGAACCTCGACCAGCACGCCGCCGAGGCCGAACGCCACCAGCTTGCCGAACGATCCGTCGGTGACGCCGCCGACGATGACTTCCTGCCCGCCCGGCAGCATCTGCTGGACCTGAATGCCCTCGATCCTGGCATCGGATTTGTATTTCCGGGCATTCGCCAGAATGGTCCCGTAATTCTTTTCGACGTCGGCGGCGGTCTTGACATCAACCATCACGCCACCGGCTTCGGTCTTGTGCAGGATATCCGGCGAGACGATCTTCATGACAACCGGAAAGCCCATCCCGGTCGCGATCCTGGCGGCGTCGCCTGCGGATTTGGCCACGCCTTCCTTCGGGACCGGAATGCCGTAGGCATCGCAGACCAGCTTGCCTTCCGGCGCGGTCAGACTGCTGCGTTTATCCGCTTTGACCCGATCAAGTATCTGGCGGACTGCATCTTTGGGATTCGACATTGGCTTCCTCCTTGACGTCAATTCTCTTCGTCGGCAGCCCGCGCGGCCTTGCCGAGGATCGGCTCATTATGGCATTTGGTATGCCAGAAATTCCGTTGTCAAGGGACGGCTCTGAATGGAAGTGCCGGAAAACAGCCATAACTTGACAGTCTGGCATTTGGTATGCCAAACATAGATGCGATCTTCATGTGATAGGAAAAGTCTCCCGCAAAGGAGATTCGCCGTGTCCCCGCGGAAACAAATCAAGGCGCCGCCCATGATGGCCGAAGCAGAAATCTCGATCGTCCGGATTGCGCCGGAGACCAGCTTCAAGAACAAGGCCTACGAAGCGCTGAAGGAAGCCATCCTCAAGATGGACATCTATGCGACGCCCGAGCAGGTCATGCTCGACGAGCGCGCCCTGTCGGAACGCCTCGGTGTCAGCCGGACCCCGATCCGCGAAGCGATCGCGATGCTGGAGCAGGACGGTTTCGTCAAGACCGTGCCGCGCCGTGGCATCATTGTCGTGCGCCGCACCAAGACCGAGATCGTCGACATGATCCGGGCCTGGGCCGCGCTCGAGAGCATGGCCGCGCGGCTGATCACCACGACCGCGCGCAAAAAGGACATTTCCGCGCTGCGCGACTTCTTCAAGAATTTTGGCAAGGATCGCCTGCCGCAGGATCATATCGAGGAATATTCGAAGGCCAACATCGCCTTTCACCAGGCGCTGATCTCGCTCAGCGAGTCGCCGGTGCTGGTCGACATGACCAACGACATCCTGCTGCATGTTCGCGGCTACCGGCAGCTCACGATCGGACGCACCGACCGCACCGCGACCTCCCTGCCCGAACATATGGCTATCATCGAGGCGCTCGAAGCGCGTGACACCGAGCTTGCGGAGAAACGCGCGCGCGATCACACGCTCGGCCTTGCCGCCTATGTGGAAGCCCACGGCCAAGAGCTGTTTTGAGAGCTGTTCTGAGAGCTGTTCTGAGAGCTGTTCTGAGAGCTGTTTTGACCGATTGCACCTCTCACTTTGCATCTCTCACTTTGGAAGACGACCCCCAAGATGGACGAAGTCGTCCGCATCAAACGATCAGGGAGAAGGCGGAATGTCCGCGACGGTAAAGAGCATTGAGGCAAATACCGCCGAAGCGCAGCGCGAGCTGACGGACGGCTTTCACCTCCTGATCGATGCGCTCAAGCTCAACGGCGTCACCACGATCTACGGCGTGCCCGGCATCCCGATCACCGATCTGGGGCGCATGGCGCAGGCCGAAGGCATCCGCGTCATCTCGTTCCGGCACGAGCAGAACGCCGGCAATGCCGCGGCCATCGCCGGCTTCCTGACCAGGAAGCCCGGCGTCTGCCTTACGGTGTCGGCTCCGGGATTTCTCAACGGCCTGACGGCGCTCGCCAATGCCACCACCAATTGTTTTCCGATGATCCTGATCTCGGGCTCGTCGGAGCGCGAGATCGTCGACCTGCAGCAAGGCGACTACGAGGAGATGGATCAGCTCGCCATTGCCAAGCCCTTGTGCAAGGCGGCCTTTCGCGTGCTGCATGCCGCCGATATCGGTATCGGCCTTGCGCGCGCGATCCGCGCGGCGGTGTCGGGACGCCCGGGCGGCGTCTATCTCGACCTGCCCGCCAAGCTGTTCGCGCAGGTGATGGACGCCGAAGCCGGCGCCAAGTCGCTGGTCAAGGTGATCGATCCCGCGCCGGCGCAGATCCCCGCGCCGTCCGCGGTCAAGCGCGCGCTCGACATTCTCAAGCGCGCCAAGCGCCCGCTGATTATCCTCGGCAAGGGCGCAGCCTACGCGCAGGCCGATGATGCGATCCGCGCTTTGGTCGAAAAGAGCGGCATTCCGTTCCTGCCGATGAGCATGGCCAAGGGCCTGTTGCCCGACACCCACCCGCAGTCGGCGGGCGCGGCACGCTCGACCGTACTGAAAGACGCCGACGTCGTGATGCTGATCGGCGCCCGCCTCAACTGGTTGTTGTCGCATGGCAAGGGCAAGACCTGGGGCGAGCCGGGATCGAAGAAATTCATCCAGATCGACATCGAGCCGAAGGAGATGGACAGCAACATCGAGATCGCAGCCCCCGTGGTCGGCGACATCGGCTCCTGCGTATCGGCGTTTCTGGAGAGCATGGGCAGTCATTGGCCGACCGCGCCGGCCGACTGGGTCAGCGCCGTCAATGCGAAACGCGACGAAAACATTGCCAAGATGGCGCCGCGGCTGATGAACAACAAGTCGCCGATGGATTATCACGGCGCGCTCGGCGCCTTGCGCACCATCGTCAAGGAGCGGCCGGATGCCATCCTCGTCAATGAAGGCGCCAATACGCTCGATCTCGCCCGCGGCGTGATCGACATGTACCGGCCGCGCAAGCGGCTCGACGTCGGCACCTGGGGCGTCATGGGCATCGGCATGGGCTATGCCATCGCCGCCGCGATCGAGACCGGCAAGCCGGTGCTCGCGGTCGAAGGCGACAGCGCGTTTGGCTTTTCCGGCATGGAAGTCGAGACCATTTGCCGCTACCACCTGCCGGTCTGCATCGTCATCTTCAACAATAACGGCATCTATCGCGGTACCGACGTCAATCCGACCGGCGGTCCCGACGTGGCGACGACCGTTTTCGTCAAGGACTCGCGCTACGACAAGATGATGGAAGCGTTCGGGGGCGTCGGCGTCCATGTGACCACGCCCGACGAACTGAAACGCGCGGTCAATACGGCGATGGATTCCGGCAAGCCGACCCTGATCAACGCGGCGATCGATCCGGCGGCCGGCTCCGAAAGCGGCCGCATCGGCAACCTCAACCCGCAAAGCGTGCTGAAGAAGAAGTGACAATCAACCCCATCGGCGTCATTCCCCGCGCAGGCGAGGAATCCAGTAATCCGCCGAACTATCGTGAGATGAAGGCCGTGGCCAAGTGAAACGACGGTGAGTACTGGACGCCCGCTTTCGCGGGCATGACGACAGTAGACTTTACAGATATTCAGGAGACACACACCATGACGAAGGCGCTGAAGGGCGTTCGCATTCTCGATTTCACCCACGTCCAGTCAGGCCCGACCTGCACGCAGTTGCTGGCATGGTTCGGGGCCGACGTGATCAAGGTCGAGCGTCCCGGCGTCGGCGACATCACGCGCGGCCAGTTGCAGGATATCCCGAATGTCGACAGCTTGTATTTCACCATGCTCAATCACAACAAGCGCTCGATCACGC
>JAJYAH010000037.1 GCA_021779635.1 Pseudomonadota bacterium
CGCCGACCGTGATGCCATAGCGGATCGCCTTGCCGCCGTTGAGCACGAAATAGAGATAGTGGTTGTCGGAATCGACCACGATCGAGCCGGGCGCTTCCTTGCGGTTGAATTCGACGATGGCGCGGCGGAACTCTGACGGGACCGGCTTGTTCTCGTAGCGAACCTGCGCCAGTAATTCCCGGTCGCGCGGCTTGAAATTGGCCTGGTTGGCGGCCTCGTACGTCGCGGTCTCCATGCAACCCGACAGCATTACCCCGGCGGCTGCCAGAATCACCAGTTTAAATTTCAGCGACGACATTATACCGGTCCAATCAAAGTGTTCGCCCAATCGGGGTGTTCGTCCAAGGCCGCGCGTTCGCAGTGCCACAGTTAAGCCCAGACGAAACGATTCCGTTAATCACGTTATCGTCTCAACAATCACATTATCGCCGGAATCGGCCGGAATTCCAGAGCTTAGATGTTGTTCCCGCGATGCGGCGGCCGCCTGTGACTTTTTTGCCGCAAGTTCCTGGTTTCGGGTTCATTTTCAAGGCAGGTGAGATATCTCTGCCGAATCGGCGCCGCGCCGCTGCCATCGGGCTGCCGCAAATCCGGGACGGCGGATCATGCGCGGGTCACGAAGCGCTTGCCAGAATCGAGCTAAGTCCTGTTGGGTAGGCCTGCGTGCCTGTTCCCGGAGTCCTCCATGTTCTCGGTGTTTGTTCCCTCGGACTCCTCGCTGAAGAAAATGGCTTCCCCCGACCTTGCCGCCCTGCCGCAAAGCGCGGTCTGGATTGACATGGTCAAGCCGACGGCTGACGAGGACCACGCCGTCGAAGGGCTGGCCGGCATCGCCGTGCCGACCCGCGAGGACATGCAGGAGATCGAGATTTCGAGCCGGCTCTATGCCGAGAACGGCGCGCGCTACATGACCGCCAGCCTGATGTGCGCGGCCGATACCGAATCGCCGCGGATCTCGCCGGTGACCTTCATCCTGTCAGACCACCGGCTGGTGACGGTGCGCTACGACCTGCCGAAACCGTTCATGCTGGTGGAGAACAAGCTGGCGCGCAGCGCTGCTGCCGGCATCAACGGCGAGATCGTGCTGCTGGAATTGCTCGACGCGGTGATCGACCGTTGCGCCGACATTCTGGAGCGCGTCGGCGCCGACGTCGACACGGTCAGCCATGCCATCTTCGAGCCCGAAGCTGCTGCGCGCACCGGCCACGCCAAGCGCTATTCCGACATCCTGATCGCGATCGGCCGGAAGGGCGATCTCACCTCGAAAGTGCGGGAGAGTCTGGTTTCGATCGGCCGTCTCGTCACCTTCGTCACCGCCGAGGCCGACAGCGTCAAATGGTCGAAGGAGATGCGGGCGCAGTTGAAAACCATGCAGCGCGACGTGGCATCGCTGACCGACCACGCCTCCTATCTCTCCAACAAGATCACCTTCGTGCTGGACGCGATGCTGGGCGTGGTCAACCTCGAACAGAACAACATCATCAAGCTGTTCTCGGTGATGGCGGTGGTGCTGATGCCGCCGACCCTGATCGCCTCGATCTACGGCATGAACTTCAAGATCATGCCGGAACTGGAATGGGTCCACGGCTATCCGATCGCGCTGGTGATGATGCTGTTCGCGGCCGTGCTGCCTTATTTATTCTTCAAATGGAAGCGGTGGCTGTAGCGGCTGAAGCGTTCCGTTGCCGGAGATTCAAGGGCAGGTCTCTTGGGCAGGTGTCTTGCGGGGGCAGGATCTGTCCTGGGCGGAGGCCTGCTTTCGTCGATCGGCGGCCCGATCCGCCCTGCAACGGCTCGGTTCCATACCGGCGGGAGGGAAGAGAAATCCGCCTCAATTTCTCGTCTAAAATTTGAGTGTTGGGCTGAACCTTTACGCGACGGCTTTCTGCGATAACGCAGGCCTCACGCCGCGAGGACAGCAATGGTTGAAAAAGTCATAACCCCGGGACCCAACGTCGTCGATTTCGCGCGCTATCAAGCAGGCCGCACTACCGCCGCCAAGGCACTCGTCATGCCGCCGCGGGCCTGCCGGCATTGCGGTGCGGCGCTGGCAGAGGGCGAGAGCGAGGACGAATGCTCCAGCGCCTTCAACATCAAGGGGCCGGGCATGCGCAAATTTTACGCAGATTGATTGGCGAGATCTTTCTGCACCTCTCCCATCGGGAGAGGTCGGCGCGCAGCGCCGGGTGAGGGGTTACAGCCTAACGATAGACCATAACCCCCTCATCCTAACCCTCTCCCAAAGAGAGAGGGAACGCGTCTCCGCTTGCGTGACGTCTGGACGAGATACCCGGCGGCGGAGTGCTACACGTGCTGGCCGCCGTTGATGTGGATCTCGGCACCGTTGACGTAAGAGCTCGTCTCCGTGCACAGCACATAGATGATCTTCGCCACCTCGTCCGGCGTGCCCAGCCGATGCAGCGGGATTTGCTGCTCGACGATCTTCTCGGTGCCCGGCGACAGGATCGAGGTATCAATCTCGCCCGGCGCGATCGAATTGACGCGGACGCCGACGCGGCCGAAATCCGACGCCATCTCGCGGGTCAGCGAGGCCAGCGCCGCCTTCGAGGTCGCATAGGCCGCGCCCGCGAACGGATGCACGCGCGAGCCGGCGATCGAGGTGACGTTGACCACCGAGCCCTTCGCGGCTTTCAATTCCGCGATCAGCCCGCGCGCCATCATGATCGGTGCAAAGAAATTCACCCGAAATACATGGCTCCAGGTCTCGATGTCGGTATCGACCGAGCCAAGCCGACCGCCGCCGGGGGCCTTCGGTGAAATCGCGGCGTTGTTGACCAGCGCGTGCAGCTCGCCGCCTTCCAGCCGGTCGCGGATTTCCGAAATTGCCCGTGTGGTGTCGTCATGGTCGGCAAGGTCGACCTGGATGTGATCCTCAGGTCCGGCGCCCCACGGACATTCCTCGGGAAAGGGATGCCGCGAGCAGGTGATGACGCGCCAGCCGGCGCTGGAAAAGCGGATCACGGTGGCATGACCGATGCCGCGGCTGGCGCCGGTCAGAAGCAGCGTGCGGCGCGGCGTGTTGGCGGTTGAGGTCGGCATAAACGGTTCTCTCGTTCTCCGTCATGCCCGGCCTCGTGCCGGGCATCCACGTCTTGTTTGGGCGGTCGCAGAAGAAAAGTGTGGATGGCCGGGACACTGGCGTAAAGACGCGCTTTGCGCTTCAGCCCGGCCACGACGACTTGCTCTATGGGTAAAGCCGCGTTTTGGACCATGGCTGATCAGGGGCCGCGCGGCGGAATTCGATGCGGTCGTGCAGGCGGAAAGGGCGGTCGTGCCAGAATTCGAACCGGGCCGGCGCGACGCGCCAGCCGCTCCATCCCGGCGGCCGCGGCACCTCGCCGACGATGTGTTTGGCGGCGAACTTGGCGATCGCCTGCTCGAAGGCAAAACGGCTCTCCAGCGGCTGCGACTGCTGGCTGGCCCAGGCGCCGACCTGGGCCTGCTTCGGTCTGGTGGCGAAATAGGCGTCGGCTTCCGCGTCGGTCACCGGCGACACGTTGCCGCGGATGCGCACCTGCCGGCGCAGCGACTTCCAGTGAAACAGTAACGCCGCTTTAGGATTTGCCGCGAGTTCGCGGCCCTTCTGGCTGGCGATGTGGCTGTAGAACACGAAACCGGCGGCGTCATAGCCCTTCATCAGCACCATCCGCACGTCGGGAAGGCCGCTGGCGTCGACGGTGGCCAGCGCCATGGCGTTGGGATCGTTCGGCTCGGCCTTCACCGCTTCGGCGAACCAGGCGCCGAACAGCGCGAATGGCTCCTCGGCCGCGGTGAAATCACCGGATGTTAACGGTGTCGGGTGTCTGATGGAGGTCGTGTCGGTCATGTCAGGAGATCCGAGTTGCGTCCGCCCGCGGTCCAGAGCGCGTTGCCGCCCCAGTACAGGCCTACCCTATATAAGACATGGGGACGCGTTGGCCTATTGGCGATCTCGCCGGCGGGCGCGGTCATGACATTGGTTCTAATCGGCGTCGGCGTGGGCGGCTGCAGCCTGAGCCGCATCGATTCGAGCTTCGCCATGATGGGCGACAGCGATGTGACGGGTTCGATTGCCACGGCCCGGTCCGAGGGGCCGATGCCGACCGAGGGCGATCTAGCCTTCGCGCGCAATGCAGCCTCCGATGTGCTAACCAAGGGCGACAAGGACTCCAGTCAGCCTTGGGAAAATCCTGAGACCGGCGCCCGCGGGTCGGTGACGCCGCTGGCCCAGGCTTATTCCTCCGAAGGCCGAACCTGCCGGGATTTTCTGGCGAGCTATGTTAATGGCCGTTCGGAAAGCTGGCTGCAGGGAGCGGCTTGCCAATCGGGCCAGGGGCGATGGGAAATCCATACTTTAAAGCCGTGGAAACAGGGCTGATCCCGGGGCGGTTCCCGTTGCAAAAATGCCACGAAGACACCAGATGAAGCCTGAAGGGCGGCCAGCCCAGCAAAGTTTTGATTTCCCTGAAGGAGACGTAACGGATGCGCGACCCCTATGAGGTCTTGGGGGTGCCGCGGGGCGCCAGCGCTGCGGCCATCAAGAGCGCCTATCGCAAGCTCGCCAAGAAGCATCACCCCGACAGCAACAAGAACGATCCGAAAGCCGCGGCGCGTTTTTCCGAGCTGAATTCGGCCAACGAGATCATCGGCGACGAGGACAAGCGCAAGCAGTTCGACCGCGGCGAAATCGACGCCGAGGGCAAGCCGCGCTTCCAGGGCTTTCCTGGCGGCGGTGAGCCCCGGGCCCGCGGCGCGCGCGGCGGTGGCTTTGAATCCCACACCTTCCGTACCGGCGGCGCCGGTCCTGGCGGCTTTGGCAGCGGCGGCTTCGAGGACATCCTCAACAGCATGTTCAGCGGCGGCGGCATGCGCGGCGCGCGGCCCGGTGCGGGCAGTACCTTTGAGTTCGACCCGGGCGGCATAGCGCTCGATCTCGATCTCAGCGTGGCCATGACGGTGTCGCTGGAAGAATCGGTCAGGGGCGCGGAAAAGCGCGTCCGGTTGCCGACCGGCAAGGAACTGAATGTCCGGATTCCCGCAGGCGTCACCGCCGGCCAGCAGATCCGGCTCAAGGGACAGGGCGAGACCGCGCCCGGCCATCGCCCCGGCGACCTCCTGATCACGGTCAGCATCGCGCCGCATCCTTTCTTCAAGGTCGACGGCAGCGATTTACGGGTCGATCTGCCGATCACGCTGTATGAAGCTGTGCTTGGCGGCAAAGTCCGCGTGCCCACGCTCGGCAACGCCGTCGAACTGTCGATCCCGAAGAACACCTCGAGCGGGCGCACTTTTCGCCTGAAGGGCAAGGGACTGCCGAAAGCGACGGGCGCGGCCGGCGACCTGTTTGTCACCACCCGCATCATGCTGCCGGACGGGAACGACTCCGAGCTCGAGACGTTGATGCAGAAGTGGCGCGACGGACACCCTTATAATCCGCGCAGCGAGCTGGGCTAGGACTTGGGCTAGCTCGTCGCGTCACCCGAAACGGTGCAGCCTCGACCGGGGGACCAGCGCGGTAAACCCCGATCGAGGCCGCTTGCGTCGATCGGCGGATCGAACGCTCTTCATTTTCGCGTGAGCACCTGGTGCGAATTTGAGACGCCCCGGTGGCTTGATTCCAGATATTCAATGTCGGAATTGGGACACCGGTCCTGACGCAACTCACCCGCCGTTCTTCTCGGTCTGGTCGTAGACAAGCCGCGCCGCGCCACCCAATTCAGCCGGTCCTGGTCGGTGGGGCCGCTCAGCACCTTGCCAACGCCGTCTTCGGACCAGTACATCGCGCCGGAGTTCTCGGCGGCGGTGCAGCGCATCTGCCGAATCCTTTGGGATTTGGGCTGTACCGGCCGATAGGGCTGGTGTACCTCCAGACCGAAAACCCGCTAGATCAAGGTCGATTGGAAACCGGATGTCGCCAAATTCAGGTCTGATGCAGGGCAAGCGGGGGGTGATCCTCGGGGTTGCCAACAACCGCTCGATCGCCTGGGGCATCGCCAAGGCCTGCCGGGCGGCCGGCGCGGAAATCGCGCTGACCTGGCAGGGCGACGCCCTGAAAAAGCGTGTCGAGCCGCTGGCCAGGGAACTCGACGGCATCCTGCTCGGCCATTGCGACGTCACCGATCCCGCAACCATCGACGCGGTATTTGATGTGCTCAGGGAGAAGTGGGGCAGGATCGACTTCGTGGTCCACGCCATCGCGTTCTCCGACAAGGGCCAGCTCGACGGCCGCTATCTCGAAACCACCGCAGACAATTTTTCCAGGACGATGCTGATCAGCTGCTACTCGCTGACCGCGATCGCCCAGCGCGCCGAGAAGCTGCTGACCGACGGCGGCTCGATCCTGACGCTGACCTATTACGGCGCCGAGAAATGGATGCCGCATTACAATGTGATGGGGGTTGCGAAAGCCGCCCTGGAGGCGAGCGTGCGCTATCTCGCGGCCGATCTCGGCGAAAAGAACATTCGCGTCAATGCGATTTCGGCGGGGCCGATCAAGACGCTGGCCGCGTCCGGCATCGGCGACTTCCGCTATATCCTGAAATGGAACGAATATAACGCGCCGATGCGCCGCATCGTAAGCATCGAGGAAGTCGGCGACAGCGCGCTCTATCTGCTTTCGGACCTGTCGCGCGGCGTCACCGGCGAGGTGCATCACGTCGATTCCGGCTATCACATCGTCGGCATGAAGCGCCCGGACGCCCCGGATATTTCGCTCGGCAATTCGCTGAGCAAGGAATAGCCGTCGACGCCGATGCCTGTGCCAAGGATTTACTACATTCGCCACGGCGAAACCGCGTGGAACGCGCAGGGCCGTTTCCAGGGATCGCAGGATATTCCGCTCAACGATCTCGGACGTAGCCAGGCGATCGCTGCCGGTGGAATCCTTGGCGATTTGCTGGCGGGCAATGGCCACGAGCCGTCCTCCTTGCCGTTCGTCACAAGCCCGCTCGGCCGTGCGCGGTCAACGATGGAATTGGTGCGCCACGCGATCAGGCTGCCGCCGGCCGGCTACAGTGTGGACGGGCGGCTGCGCGAGATCGGGTACGGGCAATGGGAGGGCCTGACGCTCGGCGAGATGAAACTGAATGACGCCGCGACGTTCGCGCGCCGCGACGTCGACAAATGGGGCGTCGCCGCGCCGTCAGGCGAGAGCTATGCCAGCGTCACCTTGCGGATGCGCGATTGGCTGGATTCCCTTGTCGCCGATACGGTGGCCGTCGCTCATGGCGGGACCATGCGGGCGCTGATGGTGGCGCTGGGTCTGGCGACGCCGCTTGAGGCCGTCGACGCGCCGATCGGGCAGGGCGTGGTCTACATGTTCAGCGACGGCAGACTGACGAAATATAGTTAAGGCCACGCCGAATTTGACCGCCACAACCTGACGCGTTACGACGTTGACGTTCTGCATCGATGCGGATTGTCAATATAAGGCGGCGAACGCGAAGCCTCATGTCGTTCAACACTTTCGGCCACATGTTCCGGGTCACGACCTTCGGCGAAAGCCACGGGGTCGCGATCGGCTGCGTGGTCGATGGCTGCCCGCCGCGGCTGCCGCTGACCGTCGAGGATATCCAGCACGATCTCGACCGCCGCCGTCCCGGGCAGTCGCGCTTCACCACCCAGCGCCAGGAGCCAGACGCGGTGAAGATTCTCTCCGGCGTGATGGCGCATCCGGAGACCGGCGTGCAGGTGACGACGGGCACGCCGATCGCGTTGCTGATCGAGAACACCGATCAGCGCTCGAAGGATTATTCCGAGATCAAGGACAAGTTTCGTCCGGGCCATGCCGACTTCACCTATGAAGCCAAATACGGCCTGCGCGATTATCGCGGCGGCGGGCGTTCTTCGGCGCGCGAAACCGCAACCCGTGTCGCGGCCGGCGCCATCGCCCGCAAGATCCTGGCCGAGGTGACGGTGCGCGGCGCGCTGGTGCAGATGGGTCCGCACAGGATCGATCGCGGAAAATGGGACTGGGACGAGATCGCGCGCAATCCGTTCTTCTGCCCGGACAGGGACAAGGCCGCCTTCTTCGAGGGCTATCTCGACGACATTCGGAAAAAGGGATCGTCGATCGGCGCAGTGATCGAGATAACGGCGGAAGGCGTGCCGGCGGGGCTCGGCGCGCCGATCTATGCCAAGCTCGATGCCGAACTCGCCGCCGCGCTGATGAGCATCAACGCGGTGAAGGGCGTCGAGATCGGCGCCGGATTCGGCGCCGCCGAATTATCCGGCGAGGAAAACGCCGACGAGATGCGGATGGGCAATCACGGCGCGAGCTTCCTGTCCAATCATGCCGGCGGCATTCTCGGCGGCATCTCCACCGGCCAGCCGGTGGTGGCGCGTTTCGCGGTGAAGCCGACATCCTCGATCCTATCGCCACGCCGCACGGTGGACCGCAACGGCGCCGACACCGAAATCATGACCAAGGGCCGGCATGACCCTTGTGTCGGAATTCGCGCAGTACCGGTCGGTGAAGCCATGATGGCCTGCGTGCTGGCGGATCATTTCCTGCGGCACAGAGGTCAAGTCGGCGGATAAGGCTAGCTCGATTTTATCTTGGAGAATGCCACGGCATTGGAAAATTCAAGCCCCTTGGCATATATTCGGGATATGCGCCGCTATGAAGTCATTAAAAGATTGAAGGAAACTGAACCCGCCCTGCGGGGTTTCGGGGTGGCGGCGCTTTATCTGTTTGGATCGTACGCCCGCGACGAAGCCAAATCCGATTCCGACGTGGATGTTTTCGTCGACCCGGTCCCTGAGCGCGATTTTGGATTCCTGCCATTCATGGATGTGTATCAAACCATCCAAAAGGCGTTTGGCGACGCCGTCGAGATCGGTTATTCGACCCGCACAGGATTGTCGCCTTACATCCTTGGAGATGTCGAGCGGGAGGCGGTGCGGATTTTTTGATGGCTGGCAGCAAGAGCCCCCGCGCCCGTCTGCTTCATATTCGCGATGAGATCGATGGTGTAGACATGATCGGTCGCAACCTTTCGTTTGCCCAATACCAGGGCAGCTACTTGCACCGCCGCGCAGTCGAACGCGCCGTGCAGATCGTTTCGGAAGCTGCGAAAGCGTTGTCGCCGGATTACCTCGCCAAATACCCCAATGCGCCATGGACCTCCCATTGTCGGGATCGGCAATATCTTGCGGCACGAGTACCAGCGCCTCGACGACAAGCAGCTTTGGGAAATAGCGACCGTTCACCTGCCCAAATTGCAGCCGATCGTGATGCAAATGCTGGCGGAACTCGACAGATAACACGGTGTGTACGCTTGCAGCCCCTTCGGCTGATCAGCTCAGTTTGCCGATCCGCCGACCCTTGCAACGCGGACTCACGAACCGCGAGCCTGACCCTCACCGCTCTATTGATCCGTCGCCGGCTTCTGGCTTTCCTCCGCTTCGAGACACCCAATAATATAAGCCGTCCGATCCCTGGGCAGCACCTTGGCGGCGTCGGCCTTCTGGCGGCATTCGAGTTGCTCGATCTGCTTGGCGCGGCGTTTCTCATTGACCAGTGAGGACCGTACGATCCTCCGCACCGTGGTTGGCGAGCCATCGGATTCGAACTGCAGTTCATAGCTCTTGCCGTTTCGATCCGTCGCGCTGCAAGCGATGCTGGAAATTCCTCTCACCCTCAGGTTTCCAAGCTGCTTGCATGTTCCGGTCGATAATTCGACGACCGGCACCGGCAGGCCATCGACCTTCGGCCGGTCCTTGGAGTTGAGCAACATCCGGTCGATCTGCAGTTCGTACAGATCATCTTTTTCCCTGCGGCCATTCTCGCCGGAGAAGGTGATGATGTGACTGCCGTCATTGGGGTCGTCGAGCGCGATCACAAAATTGGCCCGGCCTTGCTCGTTCTGGAAGAAGGCGACGGCCCGGCACTCGAAGTCGTGGCCCGCGATCTTAAGCGTGCTGCATTTGCCCGACGGTAGCGCCAATATATCCGTGTCCGGTTCCTGTCGCTTGTCCTCATTGGCGACGGCAATGATGGCTTGCGAATTCCGGACCTGCTCCATCAGCCGGTCGCCATAGGACTCGGCACCTGACGGAGTCGTCAGGAAAACAAGGGCAACAGCGAAGGCTTGCCGGCAGAGGTGCATCGTCAGGCCCGATTGAAAGCATGAGATCAAATGGGATCACAGGTTACCCGAACTGTCCGTCATTTTGCCAGAGCTTGATGGCTTTGATTCGACGCAGAGGTTCGGTTCACTTCGCTCCGCCTGCGGGGAGAGCATAGGCCGCCTTTGGCGGCCGTTCTTAAAAAAGAACGCCGAATGGCTGCTCTGAACGCTTCCATTTCCGGACGCGACAAAAGCAACGGATGAGTGGCGAACCTTTAAGGAATGCAGCCATGAATCGAATCATGCTTGCCGGCATCGCGATATTGGGATCGATGAACGCCACGGCGCCGGCCGTCGCCGCCGATAGGCATGCGAGCCGATATGTTCAGTCTCATGCAGAGCAGCATTGGACGGGCGGCGGGGCTCACGTAGAGGAGGTTGTTCCCAACACCGGGGCAGCTCGGGCGGGCATCCGCCCCGGTGACGTCATCGTCGGGGTCAATGGCAGCCCGGTCAGCAGTTACTCCGATATCGATTCCCATGTTGCCGCGAGCGGCGGACGAGCGCTCTGGCTCGACATTTGTCCGAGGCGGAAGACGCCTGCGCCTCAAGGCATCGACCGCCCCACTCCTCACCCAGGATTGGTATGGCAACATCGAGCACCGCAGGGTACTCGGGCTCGCTCACACGGAGGCCAGGTGGGTGTTGATGCCGTGTGCGCTGGATCCCGATTGCGAGTGATACCACCCGTGTCGCTTGCAGCCTCAGTCGGTATCCGCTATCGCGTGCGACCACATCGGCGCACGGCGTCAAGCAAACTCCCGCGTTCGGCGACGGCGTGAGAGAGAATGAGCGTTGTCCCGCTGCAGGTGGCGTTAGTTCCGAGAATGCTTCCGGCCGGCATTTCCAATTGCTCCTTGCCGTTACAGACGATCACGAGCGTTCTCCGGAAGACAACGCTGCTGCCGTCAAAACTCACGGCGCCGCATGGGACCCGCGAGAGCGGCGAAAGTGACCATCTTTGCCCCTGCGCATACGCTGCATACGCTTGCGTGCAAACCGAAAGCAACACCGTCACGGTCATCGACAAAACCGTTCCAACCCTCTTTGACATTGCCGTCCTCCCGTCTCCCCGCCACTTCCTCTGCCTCGAAGGGCATCCTTCCGCTTTGTGACCCGAGGCGGCTCGCGCGTTCGATCTTCGACGTGACGGATTCGTGAAACCCGGGTTTTCGACCGCAGGCGGCCCGGACTTGACGTTTCCATTACTTCCTCGGCAAATGCGCTGACCATGAACGCACCCGAGCTGCAGAAGATTACCGATTGGCTGATCGATGGCGCCAGATCGGCGGTCAGCCCGAGCCACATGATGGCTGAAACCTGCGAACGCCTGGTGCAGGCGGGCTTGCCGCTCTGGCGCGTCGGCGTCTTCGTGCAGACGTTGCATCCGGATATTTTCGGCGTCAATTTCATCTGGCGGCCGGGAGCCGAGGTCGTCGTCGGCAGTGCGACTTCCGATCCTCGCAATTCGCCGCAATTCAAAAGCAGCCCGCTGGCAATCCTGTACGAAAATGGGCAGGAGGTCAGATATCGCCTCGACGATCCGCAGAGCGAACGCTTTCCGTTCTTCGACGACATGCGGGCGGAAGGCGTCACCGACTATATTGCGTTGCCGCTTCAGTTCACCAGCGGCTCGATCCATGCGGCAAGCTGGACCACGAAGCAGCCGGGCGGTTTCAGCGACGACCAACTGGCCGCGCTGAAAACACTGGTGCGGCCGCTGACGCGGGTGATCGAGATCGTCAACTTGACGCGCACCGCCTCGAACCTGCTCGACACCTATGTCGGCAACCGCGCCGGCGAGCGGATTCTCGGCGGTCAGATTCGCCGTGGCCACGCCGATACCATGCAGGCCGCGATCTGGCTGTCGGATCTGCGCGGCTTTACCGCGCTCTCGGACCGGCTGCCGGCTGAAACCGTGGTGGATATTCTCAACCAGTATTTTGATTGTCAGGTGCATGCGATCAAGACCCATGGCGGAGAAGTCCTGAAGTTCATGGGCGATGGACTGCTGGCGGTGTTTCCGATCGCGGAAACGATAGGAGACGCCGAGGAGGTTTGCGGCCACGTGCTGGAGGCCGCGCGGGAATCCCGCGCCAGCGTCGATGCGATGCATTATCCGATCGGAGAAACCATCGAGCGCTTCCGCTTCGGGGTGGCGCTGCATGTCGGAAAAATTCTGTTCGGCAATATTGGTGGCGGCAGCCGGCTCGACTTCACCTGCATCGGTCCAGCCGTCAACCTGGCGGCGCGGCTGGAAAAGATCGCCGGCCGGCTCCATCGCACGATCGTGGCTTCCGCCGGATTCACCAGGATCTGTCAAAGCGAATGGACGGACCTCGGCGAGTTTCCGATCGCCGGGTTTTCAAAGGCCGAGCGGGTCTACGGCCTGCCGGACGAAGCGCTTGGCGGATGAAAGCGCCAGCGGCCGGCCTATTCCCTATTCTTCCGGCTCGGTGGTGAACAGCAGTGGGTAGCCCTTGGCGCGGCCGGCGTCGGTGGCGCGTGTCGCCTTGGTCTCGGCGACGTCCTTGGTAAAGACGGCGACCACGCAGACACCACGCTGGTGCGCGGTGATCATGACCTTGTGGGCCTGATCCTCGGTCATGCGGAACTCCGCCTTCAGGACCGAGACGACAAATTCGCGGGGTGTGAAGTCATCATTGATGAGGATGACCTTGTGCAGGCGGGGCCGTTCGGTCTTGGTCCGAACCTTGGTTTTCGGCCTGGTGACGATGTCGGTCATTCCGGCGGCACCTCCTGACGCCTTCTCGGGTTAATCGAGCAAGAATACAGCGTCCGGGGCCGTCGTGGAACCGGCCGTTTTGCGATGGCTTCATTGCACGCAGCGTTACACGGCGGGCTTGAGCCTTTTCCGTTCCGATTGAATCGGAACGGAGGCTCTTTCCAACGGGAAACGGTACCCGCGGCTCTAACCTGAATGTGAACGACAACCGGTGTTCCCGCTTTTCGCAACGCACTTTGCATGTCACCATCGCGTCAGTCGATGGGAGGACCGCTATGCGCTGGTATATCTCGGTCGGGGCGGCGCTGTTCGCAGGAGCGGTGGCCGGCGGCGATGTCGCAAGCCTCGCCGCGCCGAATTCCAAAACCCAGTTGTCGGACAACAAGGACAAGCCACCCTCCGTCGATATCGAGCTCATACTCGCCGTCGACGTATCCTATTCGATGGATATGGACGAACTTGCGGTTCAGCGCGAAGGTTACGCGCAAGCCATCGTCTCAAAGGAATTTCTGCAGGCGCTGAAGGCCGGCCAGACCGGCAAGATCGCGGTGACCTATTTCGAATGGGCGGCGTCGAACGATCAGAAGATCATCATTCCCTGGCGGGTGATCGACGGTCCGGAAACGGCGGACGCGGTCTCCGAGGAAATCCTGAAGACCCCGATCCGGCGGGCGTCGCGCACCTCGATCTCCGGTGCGATCAATTTCGCGATGCCGCTATTCGAGGAGAACCCGTATCACGGGCTGCGGCGCGTGATCGATATTTCCGGCGACGGTCCCAACAATAACGGCTTGCCGGTCACCGGCGCTCGCGATGCCGCGCTGGAAAAGGGCATCACCATCAACGGCCTGCCGATCATGGTGAAGGAGCCGTCCTATTCGACCATGGATATCGAAAACCTCGATTTCTACTACGAGGACTGCGTCATCGGCGGCCCGGGTGCCTTTGTGGTGCCAATCAAGGATCGCGAGAAGTTCAAGGAGGCGATCCGCACCAAGCTGCTGCTCGAAGTCGCGGGCCGCACACCCGAGCGACCGATGGTCCCGGTGGCCGAGAAGGAGCCGCGCGTTTCCTGCATGATCGGCGAGAAAATCTGGCAGGATCGCTGGGGAAGATAGCGCGACTGGCTTTCTTACCTTCCCCTCCAGGGGATGGTAGGTGAAGTTATCGCTTGAACCGCGCTACCAACTCGACATGCGGAGTATGGCGGAACTGGTCGACCGGCGTGACGCCCTCGATTGCATAGCCGCCATCGATCAGAATCCGGGCGTCGCGCGCGAAGGTCGCGACGTTGCAGGACACCGCGACCACCACCGGAATTTTGCTGAGCGCAAGCTGCTGGGCTTGCGCCTGGGCGCCCTGCCGCGGCGGGTCGAACACGATCGCATCGTAGTCGCGCAGTTCCTGCGGCATCAGCGGGCGCCGGAACAGGTCGCGCGTCTCGGCCCAGACCGGCTTCAGCCCGGGCGTCGAGGTCGCGGCCTTTTGCAAGGACGTGACCGCGCCCGCATCGCTGTCGAAGGCCGAAATTCGCGATTTTGCCGCCAGCCGCAGCGCGAACGGTCCGACCCCGCAGAACAGGTCGGCGATGTGTTTGGCACGCCGGCAATGCTCGCCCACCAGCGTCGCCAGTGCTTCCTCGCCGGCGGCCGTGGCCTGCAGGAACGAACCCGGCGGCGGGGTAACCTGCGCGGTCCCGATCGCGATCGTCGGCGGCGTGCGCATCAGCACCAGTTCGCCGTGGCGCGTCAGCCGCGCCAGACGATGCCGTTCGGCGACCTCGGACAAGGCTGCGATGATGTTTGACGGCAGCGGTCCCGAGCCGCGCACATCGACGTCGAGGCCGTCGTTCACGGCGGTGAACTGGATATCGAGCGGCTTTCCGGTGGGCTTCAGCGGCTCGGCGATCGCCCATGCCGCGTCAAGTGCGCCGCTCAAGCCGGGATCGAGGATCGGGCAGCGATCGACAGGGACAATGTCGTGCGAGTTCGCCGCTGAAAATCCCACCTTGAGCACGTCATGGGTGCCCATCCGGGCGTGAAGCGTGATCCGCCGCCGGCCGAGCCCATGGGCGTCGATCAGCGGCTGCACGTCGCAAAAAATCCTCGCCTGCGCCAGCGTCTCGACGACCAGCCCGCGTTTCCAGGCCTGATAATGCCCGCTTTCCCAATGCTGGATCGCGCAACCGCCGCAGGTTCCGAAATGCTGGCAGAACGGCGTGATGCGTTCCGGGCTGGCGCGCTCGACCTGAAGCAGACGCCTTCGGTCGGGATGGTGACCCGGCACCGGTGTCACCTCGACGGTCTCCCCGCCAAGCGTGTACGGCACATAGATCGATTGTCCATCGGCGAAGGCGACGCCGTCGCCGCGATGGCCGACATGATCGATGACGAGGCGTTCAACCACGGCGCGCGCCGATGAAGAATTCGATATTGCCGTCGCCGCCCTTGATCGTCGACGGAAACACCTCGATCCCGGTGCATCCGAGCGAAGCCACGAAGGCCGCGATATCGTCGCAAATTTCCTGGTGCACCATCGCATTGCGGATGATGCCGCGCTTGGAATGTTTTCGCGGCGCCTCGAATTGCGGCTTGATCAGCGCCAGCAAATGCATTGGCGCCGCCGCCAGCGATAGCGCGACCGGCAACACGGCCTTCAGTGAAATGAAACTGACGTCGACGACGACGATGTCGGGCCGCATCGGCAGACGCTTGCCTTCGAAGCTGCGGATATCGGTCTCCTCCATTGAGACCACCTTGGGATGGCCGTGCAGCGATGGATGCAACTGGTCGCGCCCGACGTCGATGGCAAACACCAGGCTGGCGCTGTTGGCGAGCAAGACCTCGGTGAAGCCGCCGGTCGATGCGCCGACGTCGAGACAGACGTGATCCTCGATGTCGAGCGGATAGCGCTCCAGCGCGCCCGCCAGCTTGACGCCGCCGCGCGAGACATAGGGATGCGCGGGCTGCGCCTGCAGTTCGGCATCGACGGGAATGGATTCGGAGGCTTTCAGCACGGGTTGGTCGTTGGCCATGACCAGGCCGGCTTCGATCGCGGCCTGGGCGCGGGCCCGGCTTTCGAACAGTCCGCGCTCGACCAGCAACAGGTCCGCGCGCTTGCGGGGAGAGGGCACGTTCACGTCGCGCTTGGCCAAGTTCAATCCGATGCGCGCGCAGGCGCGGCGCGGAATAGCCCGGCGGCGATCCGCACGCAGGTCTCGAAGGCGGTCAGGTCATGCCAGATGTCCGCGGGCGCCTGCGATGGCGTCACCAGCGCGCAGCCATGCTGATCGAGCGCATGGACCATCATCAGATTGTCGGTCAATCCGAAATCCTCGACGGTCAGCCCCAGCGCATCGACCAGCCGTCCGTCGCGTGAAGTCACCTCGGTGAATTCACGCACCCGGTCGGCATAGTGCGAGGGATCGTTGGAGTAGCCGAGACAGAGCTTGCCGCGCCCGGCCATATAGCCGAGCTCGTAGACGGTGCCGGCATCGGCGCCCGGTCCGCGAAACGGCGTGAGATTGGCGATAATGGCATCGGCCGCGATCATCATCGTTTGGTTACCGCGAAATATCCGCAAGGAGGCGTGTTGGCCTGTGAGGTCGATGACATTGTCCAGCGGATAGAGCCCGGTCAGTCCGTGACGCGCGCACAGTTCCACCTTGCGCTGCCCGATATCGACGGCGTCATGCAGGAACACGTCGGGACCGGCCAGGTAGACTTTCATCGCACGTAAATGTGGCCGTCAGATGCCTCAGGCCAGCTTCACCGTCTCGGCCTTGAAATCCTTGCCGAGTGCTTCGAACACCTTGGCGACGATGCCCTTGGCGTCGAGGCCGGCGCGGGCATACATCGCGTTCGGCGAGTCGTGATCGAGGAACACGTCCGGCAGCACCATCGCGCGCATCCGCAAGCCGCCGTCGAGCATGCCGTGCTCCGCCAGCGTCTGCATGACATGGGAACCGAAGCCGCCGATCGAGCCTTCCTCGATGGTGAGCAGCACTTCGTGCTCGCGCGCGAGTTTCAGCACCATGTCGACGTCGAGCGGCTTCATGAAGCGCGCGTCGGCAATCGTGGTGGACAGCCCGTGCGCCGCCAGTTCGTCGGCAGCCTTCTCGCATTCGGCCAAACGGGTGCCGAACGACAGCAGGGCGATCTTGGTGCCTTCGCGGATGATGCGGCCTTTTCCGATCTCAAGCGCCACGCCGGCTTCGGGCATCTCAACGCCGCGGCCTTCGCCGCGCGGATAGCGGACCGCGCTGGGGCGATCGTTGATCGCGACCTGGGTCGCCACCATGTGCACCAGCTCGGCCTCGTCGGAAGCCGCCATGATGACGAAATTGGGCAGGCAGCCCAGATAGGCATTGTCGAACGAGCCGGCGTGGGTGGCTCCGTCGGCGCCGACCAGACCGGCGCGATCGATCGCGAAACGCACCGGCAGGCTCTGGATCGCCACGTCGTGGACCACCTGGTCATAGCCGCGCTGCAGGAAGGTCGAATAGATCGCGCAGAAAGGCTTGTAGCCTTCGGTGGCAAGGCCGGCCGCAAATGTCACCGCGTGCTGCTCGGCGATGCCGACGTCAAAGGTGCGCGCCGGAAACGCCTTGTTGAAGATGTCGATGCCGGTGCCCGAGGGCATCGCCGCGGTGATGCCGACGATCTTGTCGTCTTTCTCGGCTTCCTTGACGAG
Organism: Pseudomonadota bacterium; assembly: GCA_021779635.1. The sequence goes on from JAJYAH010000037.1 coordinate 17,569, forward strand.
GCTCTGGCCGAACACGTTCTGATAGGCCGGCGCGTTCGGTTTTGCCTTCGCCTGGGTGCCGGTTGCAACGTCGAACTTGACCACCGCGTGATACTTGTCGGCGGAGGCTTCTGCCGGCGGATAGCCCTTGCCCTTCTGCGTGACGACATGGACCAGGATCGGGCCGTCCTTCATGTCGCGGACGTTCTTCAGGACGGGCAATAGATGGTCGAGGTTATGGCCGTCGATCGGGCCGACATAATAGAAGCCGAGTTCCTCGAACAGCGTGCCGCCGCCGACCATGAAGCCGCGGGAATATTCTTCGACACGGTTGGCGCGATCGGCCAGCACCTTCGGCAGACGCTTGTTGATCTGTTTCGCTGCCTCGCGCAGCGAGCGATAGGTCTTGCCCGAATAGAGCCGCGACAGATAGGCCGACATCGCCCCGACCGGCGGCGCAATCGACATGTCGTTGTCGTTGAGAATGACGATCAGCCGGGAGTTCATCGCGCCGGCGTTGTTCATGGCCTCGTAGGCCATGCCCGCCGACATCGCGCCGTCACCGATCACGGCGATGACGTTGTTCGTGCCGCCGGAGAGATCGCGTGCCACCGCCATGCCGAGCGCTGCGGAGATCGAGGTCGAGGAGTGGGCGGCGCCGAACGGATCGTAGTCGCTTTCGGTGCGCTTGGTGAAACCGGACAGTCCGCCGCCGGTGCGCAGCGTGCGGATACGGTCGCGGCGGCCGGTCAGGATCTTGTGCGGATAGGCCTGATGGCCGACGTCCCAGATCAGACGGTCGCGCGGGGTGTCGAACACGTAGTGCAGGGCCGTCGTCAATTCGACGACGCCGAGGCCCGCGCCGAAATGTCCGCCGGTGACCGAGACGGCGTCGATGGTTTCCTGACGCAGCTCATCGGCGACTTGCTGGATTTGCTCCACCTTGAGCCGGCGCAGATCGTCCGGGGTATGGATCGTGTCGAGAAGCGGCGTTTTACTAAATATGGTCACAGCGATGTTCCAATTTTGCAGGTCGGGACGAGCGGTCCGACGTGAGGCGGGTGCGCGATTTCAGCGCAGCGAAAACCCGGACGCCGGCTGACACCTGGGCCAGCCGAAGCCCGACTTGAAAGCCTAGATACGCTCCAGATCGTTCAATGTGATATACATCACTTTTGGCGGCTTCGCCCTTCTCGATCATTTTTGTGAGCTATTTGAAGTACTTGCCGATACCGGAAGCCGGCGGCAGCTCGCCTTCGACAGCCCATAACCCTGTAAGCTTTACACTAAAGCTGCGCTCAAAGCCAACCCGCCGAGGCCTCGCCGCGCGAGGCATGAGCGTGGATGGAACCTTGGAATTTCAACCCCGGTGGCGTCCCGAAGGTTCCATCCCCTAAATCGGCGGCACGCAGCCGCATCGCCGCCGCTATTTCGGTGGCTTTCCGGGACGATTCGGGCGCGAAGGGGGTCGCCCGCTGCGATTGCGGGCGCTGACTCGGGGCGGATCCCGCGTCCATTTCCGTGAAAAGCCAATTCAGACCCTGACGGATCGTGGCTGTCAGATTGCTAAATGTTGCTAACTGTTGCCGGGAAGCGACGGATAAAGGCGGCCTGAAGCCGCCGCGAGGGTCACTGAACGTCGAGCGGTTCCGCGCCGGCGACCTGGCCGTTGGCGTCGGTGGTGATCTTGT
>JAJYAH010000646.1 GCA_021779635.1 Pseudomonadota bacterium
GATCCCAGCCGAGGGTGCTCAACGTCATATTGCGAAGGGTTCGTAAGTTGGCGATTGACGCAATCACGATCGCAACCCGAATCCGCAAGCTTTCATCGCCGGGATCACAGCCAATTGCTTGCGCGACGGTTTTGGTCAGACCGCGCTCAAACCGGGCAACAGCCTCTTCGTAGATCATGCGAAATGCATCGTCTGCGTCGTGTTCGCAGCGAACGAAAAAGGAAGTCCATTCTTCTGTTTCCGAGCCGATGACGAGACGAATGAAGCCATCGAGCGCTTGGTCGATGCGCGTCGCATGATCCGCCCGGTCCGCGTCACGGAGATGAGCGACGACCGGCTCCATTCGCTCGCGTGCGAAATCCGCGATCGCCCGCGCGGCGGCAAGATAGAGTCCACGCTTGCCGCCGAAATGATAGAGAATGGCAGCCAAATTGACTTCGGCACGTTTCGCGAGAGTTCGCGTGCTTGCACCCTCATAGCCGAGCGCCCCAAAAACCTCGATGGCCACATGGATCATCTTGGTTCGTGTTTCGTTGCTATGAATGGCGACATCGCCATTCTCCTGATCTGCTGTTGCGTAGCTTGGCGGCATTGATCACCTCTTGATTTTTCATCATTAATTCATTCGATTGAATGAATATTGGTCTATGTCAAGTGCGGTCCACGCCGAGATTTTAGACGCTCAGGCCGCCCTCAGACTCTTGTCGGTCTGCTCCGCATGAAGGATTGGAACCTTCTGAAGAGAGGAAACCTCGCGCTGATCGCACGTCAGACATGGCGGCCTCAATGAGCGATCAGTAACGGAACGGCAGTGTCGCGCAGCAAGCGGCGGGTCACGCCGCCAAAGATCATTTCGGCCATTCGCGCATGACTATAAGCGCCGACAACAATCAGATCATTATTGTGGCGCTTGGCAAAACCAAGGATGACGTCGGCAACTGGCTCGCCATTGGACGGGACCTGTTCGACAACCACGTTGACTCCGTGACGTGATAAATAGAGAGCGACGTCGGCGCCGGGTTCCTCGCCATGACGGGCGTTCTTCTGCGGATCCACCACCAGGATGGTAACGGAAAGTGCGCTGACGAGAAGCGGAAGCGCATCAGCGATCGCGCGTCGCGCCTCGCGGCTGGCATTCCATGCGACGATAACGTGCTCGGCGGCGGGCCCAGTCCAATGCTCCGGCAATAAGAGAAACGGCACGCCGGTGGCGAGCAGAAGTGTTTCCGCCGACCACTCGCGCGGCAATCCACCCAATCCTGTACCACCGACAATGACGAGATCGGAATGCAGCGCATTAAGCGCAGCACCCTTATTGGGGTCATCTTGATGGATGAAACGGAATTCGAAGCTAATGTTTTCACGTGTAGAAACCGTCGAAAAGCTCCGGTTCGCAACGTCAACCGCGGCTGATTCACTAGCCGCATGTTCTTCAATGAGCCGCCGTATAGCCGCCTGCCCTCGAACGAAGGATTCCGATGAGCTGCCACCCCAAGTCAATGGTGCCGCGAATATCCCGATGAGATGGGCTCGGTGACGGAACGCCAATTTAACGGCATAGGCGGCACGCGCTTCGCCAACGGCCGACGGATCGACGAAGACAGCTATTGTTTTCAGCAACATAGAAAATTCTTTCGTGTCACGACCGGGGATCGGATCGCGATTTGATTGACCTTCTGCATTGACCCGCCATTTCAATCGACGCCGGAAGGGAGGGAACGGCCGCGGCCCGAGCGCGTGGCCCCTGCTCCGCGCTTGGCACGAATCTCAGAGGCGGCGCGAGGATTGAGGATGATCGGTTCCGCTGGGGCCGGCCCGACCGCCGACAAACTGGTTTCGCAGTTCTCATCCAGGCACACGTTGAGAATTTTCTCAATCAGAGGCTGACTCTCCGCTCTCGATCCATCAAGGAGCGGTTTGACCCGAAGAACATCACGCAGGATGCTTACCCCTACCAGGCATGCGGTCATCAGGGCCGCGCGCTGCGGCGCGCGATCGGCAAGCTTGGCAGCCAGCGGCTTGATGAAATCTTTCAGGACGAAAGCGCGCAAGACTTCCCTTGCCTGCGGACTGGACAATGAATGAACGAAGATCTGAAGCGCGTCGATGTGTCCTGAAGTCGGGTCATTGGCGCGCTCAAAGATATTCTTTGCAAGGGCGGCGCCCAATTCCATTTTCTTTGAAGCCAACAGGCGTTTGGATTGGATCGCCGCCTCGAACGCCTCGGCGAAGAGCTGCTCCTTCGAGCCGAAGGATCGATGCACGAGTGCGACGTCAACTCCCACATCCAGTGCGATGTCACGCAGACCGACCTCTTCGTAGGAGAGCTGTGCAAAGCGAGCCAACGCCGCCTTCAAAATGCGCTGGCGCGTAAGATTTCCCGAACGTTTCTTGGGTACCGCTGTCGGCATGCTCAGCCTCGCTCTCGAATTATAAAAAGTTTAATTCCCGATTTGTCAACCGCTGTTGACATAGATCAAGCGACTTTCCAAGCTCGGTCTCATATTGTTTTTTCCTGTACAACTACGACATTGGAGTTTTGATTATGGCCGCCGAAAATACGAACTCGCCGATCTCGGCTTTTGGACTGCCGACATCGTTTCAACCGCAACTGGAGCAATCCAAGAAGCTCGCCGAAAGTTCAGCGAAAATTTGGTCCGACCTGCTTTCCTTCGCCGCGAAGCGCAGGCAGGCAGAAGCTGAGTTCGTCCAGAGCCTCGCTCACTGCGATGGCGTGGCGAATTTGTTCAAACGCCAGTCAGAATTTTTCCAGGCGTCATGGTCTGCGTATTCGAGCGAATTGCCAAGAGCGCTGGGATTTCCAGCAAAGGATGCAACTTAAGCATTTAATTCGGAGCGATGATGGCCGTTCTAGTCGGCGGCCATCTCTTCAGAAAGATACTGAACTGGTATTCGGCGGCGCTTTGAACTTTGAGGATTCATTCGTTTAACATATTTCGTGGGCACACCGTTGTTAAGTGAGGAATCCTCAGGGGCTGGGTAAATATTGCTGATCGTCAGCGCCTCTAATTGAGGCACCGGCGCACGCAGTGCAAGGCGAGCCGCGCAAGGGCGACAACGTGGGAATGTTATCGTGTTTCTCTATGACGAGAGTATCTGATGCAAGACGTGGAACCTGACGGCAGCGGCGCGGTCGAGCCGGCGCAGTCCAACGCACCGGACGCGGCGACGCCTGATGCTACGCTGCCGGTGGTCAACCCGCCGGCGTTGATTCCGCAGCCGACCCCGCCTTCGGGCAAGCCTGCAGTACGATCAAAGCTACGGCTTTGGCTTATCCTCGCCGGACTGCTCGTCGTCGGTGGCGGCGCCGGTGGAGGCTGGTACTGGTGGAAACTCCATCAAGCGGCGCTGCCCGATGGCATCGTTTGGGGCAACGGTCGGCTTGAGGCCGACGATATCGACATCACGCCGAAGTATCCCGGCCGAATTGCAACGCTACTGGTCGATGAAGGCGATCTCGTCAAGGCGGGGCAAGTCGTCGCCCGTATGGACACCCGCGATACGGAGGTGACGCTGCGGAAGGCCGAGGCCCAGGTCCAGCAGGCTGAGCGCATGCTGGAGGAGGCCTCCGCCAACGTCGTGCAGCAAGAAACCCAGCAGAAGCTCGCCGCGCAACAATTCGATCGGACGAGGACTCTATTTGAGAAGGGTTATGCAACCAAAGAATTGCTCGACCAGCGCCAGCAGGCGCTGGACGGCGCCAACGCCGCGCTGAACGCCGCGACCGCCAAGGTGGGTGAAACCGAGCATGCGCTCGCCGCGGCGACGCAGGATGTCGCCTACAACAAGATCGTTATCAACGACGGCGTGCTCGTGGCCCCGCGCGACGCACGTGTGCAATATCGGCTCGTCAATACCGGCGAGGTGATCGGCGCCGGCGCCAAGATCTTCACCCTGCTCGACCTGTCGAAGGTCTATATGACGGTGTTCCTGCCGACCCAGGATGTCGGCAAGATCGCGCTCGGTGCCGAGGGGCGGATCGTGCTCGATGCGCTACCCGACGTCGTCATCCCCGGCAACGTCTCCTTCATCTCGCCGACGTCGCAGTTCACCCCGAAGACCGTCGAGACGCAGTCGGAACGTGACAAGCTGATGTTTCGGATCAAGGTGCGGGTCGACCCCGACCTGCTCGCAAGCCATATCGCCGACGTACGCACGGGTCTGCCGGGTGTCGCCTATATCCGCTTCGATCCCAGGGTTGCCTGGCCCGCGCGCCTACAGCCGAACCTGCCGGCCGGTATCGGGTCGAGCGTCAGCACCGGCGCGGTGCCGAAATGAACGAACCCGACGGTCTCGTTGCGCGGCTGACCGACGTTACCCATCGCTATGGCGCCATATGGGCACTCGCCGGCGTAACGCTCGATCTGCCCGCCGGAATCGTCGTCGGGCTAATCGGGCCCGATGGCGTGGGCAAATCGTCGCTGCTCGGCCTCATTGCCGGCGCGCGCAAGCTGCAATCCGGGCGGGCACACGTGCTCGGCGGCGATATCGCCGACGCGCGACACCGGCGTGGCATCTGCCCGCGCGTCGCCTACATGCCCCAGGGACTCGGCAGCAATCTCTATGCCGAACTCAGCGTCGCCGAAAACATCGATTTCT
>JAJYAH010000647.1 GCA_021779635.1 Pseudomonadota bacterium
CAACACCAGCGGCGCGCCATCCGGATGGCTCTGGTAATGGCCTTCCATCGCCATCACCTTGGCGGGCTGGTGTTCCAGCGTATTGAGGCCGTGCTGATCGCCGGCGAGAATCTGGATCGGTGCGACCAGCGTGGCCATCCACATCGCCATCGAAAACATCACCCGGGGGCCGGCCAGGTGCTGATCGCGCAACAGGTGGAACGCGCCGACGGCGCCGACCACCAGCGCCGTGGTGAGATAGGCGGCCAGCACCATATGCACGAGACGATAGGGAAATGATGGATTGAAAATGACCTTGAGCCAGTCGGCGGCGACGAACTGGCCGTCGGCATTGATGGCATAGCCGGCCGGCGTCTGCATCCAGGAATTGGCCGAGAGAATCCAGAACGCGGAGATCAGCGTGCCGGTTGCGACCATCAAGGTCGCCAGGAAATGCAGTTTGTGGCCGACCCGTTCCAGGCCAAACAGCATCACGCCGAGGAACCCCGCTTCGAGAAAGAACGCGGTCAACACCTCATAGGCCATCAGCGGGCCGATCACCGGGCCGGTCTTGTCGGAGAACGCCGCCCAGTTGGTGCCGAACTGGTAGGACATCACGATGCCCGATACCACGCCCATGCCGAAGGCGATGGCGAAAATTTTAAGCCAATAGTTGAAAAGGTTGATGAAGACCTCGCGTCCGGTCCACAGCCAGAGCCCCTCCAGCACCGCCAGATAACTGGCCAGTCCGATCGAGAAGGCGGGAAACACGATGTGAAACGACATCGTGAATGCGAATTGCGCCCGGGCCAGTACCACCGCATCCCAGCCCTCGAACATCGCCGCCATCCGTCGTCATGAGACCCGAACTCTATCACGCTCACGATCGCGATGGAATCGGTGAAGCGTCGAGGCCGCTCCAAACACAAAACGACCCGGTGGGGATGTCCCGTCCGGGTCGTTGGAAGTGCTTGGGAGGTTCGAAGTTGCGGTCGGATTTGTGGCCTTTGCCTCACGCAGCCAGGCTGTCGAGGCCGGCAATCCTGAGCAGGTCGGCGAGTTGCTTGCGGGCGTAAAACATCCGGGTCTTCACCGTGCTCTGGGGAATCCCGATGATTTCGCCGGCTTCTTCCACCGATTTCTCGTGATAATAAACGAGGTTGATGATCTCGCGGTGCGCGGGGGACAATTTGGCGACGCAGGCCCGCAAAATCGCACTGGTTTTGCTGCGGTCCAGCGAGGCTTCGGGCGTATCAGCCTCGTCGGCGATTTCGAGCACGTCCTCCTGCTCGATGTCCTCGTGCCGGCGCTGGCGCAACGCGGTCAGCGCCTTGAAGCGGGCGATCGAGAGCAACCAGGTCGAGACCTGTGAACGGCCTTCGAACTGGCTGGCGGTGCGCCAGACGTCGAGGAAAACCTGGCTGACGAGGTCTTCGGCCATGGTGGTATCCCGCACGATGCGAAGGATAAAGCGGTAAACCCGGACATTGTGACGGCAATAAAGGATATGCATGGCGGTCCGGCCACCATCGGCAATGCCCTCCAGCAGCATTTCATCCGAGGTCGCTTGGGCAGCGATGATGCCCTGACGAGCTGCGGCGTTGATCGCGACGACGTTCTGCATGACAGGCTCCCACTTGGTCGCCGCTTAGCGGCGTTTCGTTGGGTAAATTGATAGTGAGCGAACGTTTCGGCATGTCTGCGCCAAAAACGGAAAATGGTTTCATGCCTCGGGGAATTGTTTCGTCGCTGGTCCCGCGACGAAACAATTGGGTAGGAAAAGCGAGCAATTTGAATGATGTGGGTTCGGGTCTAGGCGATTTGGACTAATCGGCGCGGAGAAGGGCGGTCCTGCGGCGGCCGCGCTTCACCCCGAATGGAGTTTAATGACGTCCAGGACAAGCCCGCAGACAGAATTCGCGCCCGGGATGATCGGTACGAAACGATTCGATGAATCCGCCCTTGCGCTGCGTGACGAAAATGGTCTTCCCGTCGGCGCCGCCGAAGGCGAGGTTGGTCGGTTCCGGGGCGGTGAGCTGTATCTCCCGCCTTAACTTTCCCTGCGGAGACAGTTCGGCGATGGTGCCCTTCAATATCCGCGCAACAAACAGATTGCCGTCGGCATCGCTGCGCAGGCCGTCGATATCGAAATCGGCGAATCGTTTGACCAGTCTCGGCGACAGCAGCCGCGTTCCCTCGATCCGGTAAGCCCAGATTTCCCGCGTACCGGACTCGCCCACATAAAGCGTCTTGCCGTCCGGACTGAGATCGATGCCGTTGGTGGTGCTCATCCGGCGCTCGGCGGACATCTTCTCACCGACGGCCTCGCCGCTGGCCGATTTCGATATCCGCCAGATTTGCCCATTGTGCTGCTTCCAATGCGGATCGCTCGCATAAATCGTGCCGTCAGCCGCGACGGTCAAATCATTCGGCTGATTGAAGCCGTCGGAATGGAAATAGGCTTTGACGTCCTTGCCGTCGGGACTGACCAGAAAGACATTGTGCTTCTTGTAATCGGCGACGAACATGCGGCCTTCGCGATCGAAGCGGATCGCATTGCCGACGCTGCCTTCGGGCAGCACCCCGAACAGTTCCGATTGCGAGGCGCCGGCCGCCACTTTGCCGATGGTGCCCGGCTTGCCGAAATTGACGACGTACAGATTACCCCGCTCATCGACGGCCGGCCCTTCGATTCCAAAGGTGTATTCGCCGCTGGGCGTGATCTGCCTGCTTTGAAAAAGCGCGTCCTGCGCGATCCCGGGCGATATGGTTATCCAGGCAAGGACAAGCTCACAAAGCAGCCAGGTCGTTCGGTTCGATATAATCGTTCGCATCCGCATTCATCGTTCAAATAGAGGTCGGCCGGACGATAGATCCGGCTGAAGCCCGGCTTTTCCCTGGGATGCTTGTCGACGGCGACCACAATCATGTCGTCTGGAATTGCGCCGCATTCGTGTCCGCCGCGAACCGATTAGCAGTCAAGGATAATTCCGGCGGCGGCGCCGACTGCTCATTCGCGACGGATCAGTAACTTCTGGTTTTGACGCGTTTTCTTTGCGCGAACCGGCATCCACTTCGCTCGAAAACGCTCTGGCGAACAATCGTCGCGTCTGCTCCCGGCGCTACCGGGGACGAAAGACCCGATCCGGTCGGATCAGACCTTGTCGCCGGCCGGCGAGAACAGGTACCCGCCGCCCCGAATGGTGCGGATCACCGCGGGCTTGGTCGGATCGGGTTCGATTTTGCGCCGGATCCGCATGATTCGCAGGTCGACGGCGCGGTCGAAGGCTTCGCTGTCGCGCGCATTGGCCAATTCCAGCAGGCGCTCGCGCGACAGCACGCGCTTCGGATTTGCCGCGAAAACCTTGAGCAGGCCGAATTCGGAAGCGGTCAGCGGATGTTCGTTACCTTCGTCGTCGCGAAGCGCCTGCGCTTCGAGATCGAGCCATTTCGTTCCGAACCGTACCAATTGGTCCTTGGCGGCCTTCGCCCCGGTGGCCCCGGGGGCTGCGGCCGGTGTCCGGGCCGGCGAGCTGCGCCGCAGCACCGAGCGGATCCGCGCCATCAATTCGCGCAATTCGCAGGGCTTCGCGATGTAATCGTCGGCGCCGAGTTCCAGCCCGACCACCCGATCGATCGGGCTCGCCGTGGCCGTCAGCATGATGACGGGGACATTGGTGCGGCTCTTCAGATCCCGGATGATCGAAAGTCCATCCTCCTCGGGCATATTCAGGTCGAGCACCACGAGATCGGGGACATTGGTTTCGATCGCGCCGCGCAGGCTCTTGCCGCCATCGCACAGCGTCACGGCAAAGCCATGCATCTTGAGGTACTCGCCGACCATCTCGCGGGCCGGCGCCTCGTCATCGACAATGATGATGTGCGGGCTTTGGCTCATGTCACGGCATATCCGTCGCGGGCAATACCACGGTGAAGGTCGATCCCTGTCCCGGCCCGCCGCTTTCGGCCGTCACCCGGCCGCCATGCATGTCGATGATGCGCTTGACGATCGAAAGCCCGAGACCGGTCGAGCTTTCGCCGGCGGTGGGTTTCGCCGAGAGCCGCTGGAAGCGGCCGAACAATCGTCCAAGATCTTCGGGGGACAGGCCGGCGCCTTCGTCGGCGATGCGGACGACGGTCTTGTTCTGCTCGCGATTGACCAGCACCGAAATCTTGCCGCCGATCGGACTGTACTTGATGGCATTGCTGATCAGATTGTCGATCGCCTCCCGCATCCGGTCGGAATCGCACATGGTCATGAAGTTCGGCGGCGCCGAGACCGTGATGGCCTGCTGCTTGTTGGCAGCCAAAGGCTGATTGGCATCGGCGACTTCTGCGACCAATGCTGCGATATCGACCGGCTCGCGGCGAATCGAAATGTCGAAGGCGTCGGCCATGGCGTCGGAAATCAGATGATCGACCATCGAGGTCAGCCGCCTCGTGGCATCGCGGATATGTTCGACCTGGGCGGTAACGCTCTCCTTGGAAGAGCCGGCGCCGATCAATTCGGTCAGCATTTCGGTGCGGCCGAGGATCACGCCGAGCGGATTCTTCAAGTCATGGGCGACGGTGCCGAGAATTTCGTTCTTGAAGCCGTTGGCGCGCTGCAGCCGTAGCCATTGCGCCGACAGC
>JAJYAH010000648.1 GCA_021779635.1 Pseudomonadota bacterium
ATCGCCTGCGACAACACCGCGAGGCCCCAGCCGACCGCCCAGCCGGACTGCACCGATCCGACCGCGCGTCCGCGATATTGCGGGCGAATCGACTCGCCCATCAGCACCGCGCCGGCGGCCCATTCGCCGCCGAATCCAAGACCGAGCAAGGCCCGGGCGATCAGCAATTGATCGAAATTCTGCACAAACGCACATAGCAGCGAGAACACCGAGAACCAGAGGATGGTCAGCTGCAATGTTTTGACGCGGCCGATGCGATCGGCGAGATAACCCCCGAGCCAGCCCCCGACGGCCGAAGCCAGCAGCGTCACAGTGCCGGCGAGACCCGCCGTGCCGGGATCGACCTTCCACAGCGCGATGATGGTGCCGATCACCAGCGGATAGATCATGAAATCCATGCCGTCGAGGGCCCAGCCGGCGGCACAGGCCCAGAAGGTCCGGCGCTCCGGCAGGTTCATGTCGCGATAAAAGGCAAGAAGGCTGGAATCCTGGATTGGCGCGACTTCCATCGCTTGCCTGGTTCCGACCTTGCTCATGATGAATGTTTCCCCGGAGCGTTCTTGGCGGCCCTTGGCCCGCCCCTACAGCGGACTTGCGCGGGGCGCGCAAATCCTACGCTGATCCCCGGTGCTGTCATCAGCCAAATCCGCAATGCGCCGTTCGGATCGCTCTATTGACCGGCGGCTTCGGCACCTCGCGTACGCGGATCGGGCGCACCGAGCAATCCGTGATCCGTCACGGCGATCGAATTGGCGGAGGTCTGGCCGAGCGGTTCGACGATAGTATGACCCTTCGCCTTCAAGGCCGCGATCACGTCGTCGGGAAAACCGTGTTCGATCCGTACTTCATCCGGCAGCCATTGGTGGTGCAGGCGCGGGGCCGCGACCGCGGAGGCGACATCCATATCGTAGTCGAGCACGTTGACGATGACCTGCAGCACCGTCGAGATGATCCGGCTGCCGCCGGGCGAACCCGTCACCAGCACCGGCTTGCCGCCTTTCAGGACGATGGTCGGCGACATCGACGACAATGGCCGTTTGCCGGGGCCGGGCAGGTTGGCTTCGAAGCCCACCAGGCCATAGGCATTCGACGCACCGGGTGCCGCGGTAAAGTCATCAAGCTCGTTGTTGAGCAGCACGCCGGTGCCGTCCGCGACCAGACCGACGCCGTAACTGAAATTCAGCGTGTAGGTATTGCTGACCGCATTGCCCAGACGGTCCACCACCGAAAAATGCGTGGTGTTGCTGCCTTCGTGCGGCGGCGTCGCCGAGAGGGCGTCGGTCCACGGCGTCGCGCGGTCCAGATCGATGCCGGCGCGCTGCTTGGCCGCGTAGTCCTTGGAAATCAGGGTTGCGACCGGCGCCTTGACGAAGGCGGGATCGCCGAGATAGCGCGCACGGTCGGCATAGGCGCGCTTCATCGCTTCGATCATGACATGCAGCGAGGGTGCTGTGCCCTGCTTCATGTCATGCATCGGAAAACCCTCCAGGATGTTGAGCGTCTCCAGCAGCACGACGCCGCCGGACGAGGGTTGAGGCATCGAGACGATGTCATAACCGCGATAGTTCCCGCGCACCGGCGCGCGGACGGTTGCCTGATACGATTTGAGATCATCCGATGTCATGATGCCGCCGGCGTCGCGGATCGCTTTGACAAGCTTTTCGGCGACCGGCCCCTCGTAAAACCCGCGTGGCCCCTGCGTGGAGATCGCCGAGAGCGTGGCTGCCAGATCGGTCTGGACCAGCCGGTCGCCCTCGCGCAACGAAGTACCGTCGGCGCGGGAAAAGACCGTCGCCGACGATGGCCAGCGCGCCAGCCGTCGATACCAGTCCGGCAGCGTGTCGGCACTATCATCAGCCAGGACGAACCCGTCGCGCGCCAGGTCGATCGCCGGCCGCAGCAAATCCGCCAGCGTGAATTTGCCGGAGCCGTATTTCTCCAGCGCCAGCGCCAATCCCGCCGGTGTGCCGGGAACCCCGATGCCGAGCGCGGAATCCCGCGACTTTGCGGTATCCGGTTTGCCGTCGGGCCCTAGAAAGAGACCCGGCGTGGTCGCGGCCGGCGCGGTCTCGCGATAATCGATGGCGACGTCCTCATGGCGTTCCGCCGAGTGAATCACCATGAAGCCGCCGCCGCCGATATTGCCGGCTCGCGGATAGGTCACGGCCATGGCGAAACCGGTCGCTACCGCTGCATCGATTGCGTTGCCGCCCCGCTTCAACACGTCGGCGCCGACTAGCGCCGCGATTTTTTCCTGCGCGACGACCATGCCATGTTCGGCGACAACGGCATGAACAGTGCCGGCAGCTGCGGGTATGTAAGAGCCGCGGCGCTGCTCCTGTGCGTTGGCAGGGAGGTAGCATGCGAGAACCAGCACGGTTGCCGCGAGGATCCGGCACCACCGGGCTACGGGTAAGGACATCAAAAACTCCGCCGCGGGTTAAACCCGATCCCGCGGCAGTACATCCGCGAGGGTCGTTGCATCCGTCCATGCTATATGGTTTCGGACGGCGTGGGCAAAAGACCCTGGTGCGGGAAAACGGCTTAGCCAGCAGTGCTCCGATAGAGCGTATTCACGGTGATCGCGCCGATGGCGCGCGAAACGCAGGGACAGACCTTGGCGTTTGCCTGCTTCTGGTGATCGCTAAAGAACACATCGCGATGATCGATCTGGCCGTCCACGGCAATGACGTCGATCGCGCAGACGCCGCATTCGCCGCGCTGGCAATCCGAGATTATCTCAAAGCCCGCCTCGTTGAGCGCATCCAGCATCGATTTGTTTTCGGGAACCAGGATTTCCCGGCCGGAACGATCGATCCGGACCCGAAATGATTCCGTCGGCAACAGACCGCTCGAGCCAAATGTCTCGTATCGCAGGTCGGCCGCCGGGCGCCCCGCCGCCGCCCAGCTTCGCCGTGCCGCTTCGAGCAGGCGCATCGGGCCGCACACGATCGTCGACGTATTTGGTGGCAGACGGGCAAAGGTGTGGTTCAGATCGATCCGCTGGCCCTCATCGCCGGCATGGATGATCAGGCGGTCGTGGAGCAGGTTGGACAGTACGTCAAGAAACGCGGCATCGGCGCGCGACTTGACGGCATAGTGGAACGCCATATCCGCGTTGCGGCGGATCAGCGCCCCGGCGATGCCGACCATCGGTGTAACGCCGATACCGCCCGCGATCAGACAATGGAATTTTTTAGACCAGTCGATCTCGAGCAGAGAAGCCGGACTGGATATTTCGATGCGCGCGCCTCGCTTCAATGTCCACATATAGCGTGAGCCACCGCGGCTGTCGGGCGCCAGCCGAACCGCGATCCGGTAGCCAGCGGGGCTGAAGTCGCCGACCAGCGAATAACAGCGTGTCTCCGGCCGTCCATCGATCAATACGCCGACATTGACATGACTGCCGATCGCGTAGTGTTCGACGGCTTCCCCTTCAGGCCGCAGCACGATTTCGCGAATCGCTGACGTGACGTCGCGCGTCGCGTGAACCATGCATTTCGTCCGTTTCTGTGCAAACCGCATGATTCAAACCCTATTCGCTGGCGGGGGAGCGGATCAGCGTCAGCGCCGGCAACAGATCGAGATGGGTTCGATTGCGCAACGCCAGCCGCAGGTTTCGGGCGGCAAGCCGCGCATGCTCACGCATGACCGCTTCCGCCCGTGCCCCTTCCCGATTTTCAATCGCATCGACCACGATGCGGTGATGATCCTGTGCGATGATCAGGATCTGATGCGCTTCCGGCAGCACGGATTGCGCCATCACGAAGCCGCTTGGGGAAGCGAACGGCAGTGCTGAGGCGCGGTCGATTTGCCGGATCAATGGCGCGCTGCGGGACAATTCCGTCAGCAGTGCATGAAAGCGGGCGTTCATGGTGACGTAGGACGAGAACGCTTCCACCGTGACCACGTCCTGGGTGACCAGTTTGTCCAGTTCCGCCAAGCTTTCTTTCAGCGGCTCAAGATCGCGCGCCGATACGCCGCGCTCGGCGGCGAACCTGGCTGCAAGACCCTCGAGCACCCCGCGCAGCTCGATCGAGTCGAGGATGTCGCGTTCGGTGAAGGCCTTGACCATGAACCCGCCGGAAGGAATCGCTTCCAGAAGGCCTTCCTCCTCGAGCCGGACCAGCGCCATGCGCACCGGCGTGCGCGACACGCCGGTGGTCTCGACCGCCTGGAGTTCCGAAATCCGTTCGCCGGGGCGCAGCCGGCCCGAAAGGATCAAATCTCGCAGCGCGAGTTGGGCGCGCACGGTCTGAGATACGGCGCGATCGGAGTCGCGTTCG
Source organism: Pseudomonadota bacterium (assembly GCA_021779635.1). Next base: position 4,287 of record JAJYAH010000648.1, read on the forward strand.
CTCATCGGCTCACTCCGCGGCCTGCCGCGCGGAAGGCGGGCTTTCCCGATCAATCATCCGGTCGATCATGCGCCGTGCCCACATCGCACCGGCGTCGATGTTGAGGTTGTAGAACACCCGATCGGGGTTCTCGTCGATGGCGCGCTGCTGGGCCTCGAGAATGATTTCGTCCTCGTGGAAAATGCCCGCAACCCCGTCGCGGATTTCCGTGGTGAGCCGCTGTTCGGTCAGGCGATGATTGCGCACGAAGGCCCAGAAGTAATGACAGGTCGTCGCGGTTTCCGGCGTCATGGTATTGAGCACGTAGCCGTTGACG
>JAJYAH010000649.1 GCA_021779635.1 Pseudomonadota bacterium
CTGCGCAGGGCTCATTCGGGTAATAAAAAAGAGCGGGTCCGGAGCGGGCCCACTCTCAATACGCGATCGTATGAGAACCATAAGTTGCCGCTGATATAGCGGTTTTCGCCCTATCCGGCAAGGCCTGCGAGGCCTCGGAGCGTGATTTTGCGCCCCGTCCAGGTGCGGTTTCAACCTAACCCTTCGTTCATCAAGCCCACCTAAATTGCCGAAAACTCGCCGATGCGGCGGTTTTGAGTGGGTTTGATGGCATTCGCTACCTCTCTGATCCCCGGGCTCGAAGCGATCGTCAAACATGGCGATCCCAAGCGTCGGGCCGAGGCGGCCCGGCGGATCGCCGAATTGTTCCTGCTCGGGGCCGCGAGCTTCCGGCCCGATCATGTCGATCTGTTCGACGGCGTTCTGATCGACCTCGTTCCGCACACTGAACCTGCCGCCCGTGCCGATCTGGCCGAGCGGCTGTCGGTCCTCGCCAACGCGCCACGCGGCCTCGTCGGGCAACTGGCGCGCGAGGACGAGATATCGATCGCCGGGCCGCTGCTGCGCCGATCGCCTGTTATCGATGAACAGGCATTGATCGAGATCGCCCGCGTCAAGGGCCAGGGTCACCTGCTGGCGATGTCGGAGCGATCAAGGCTTTCTCCCGGCCTCACCGATGTCATTCTGCGCCGCGGCGACCGCGAGGCGGTCCGGCGCGCCGCCGGCAATGCGGGTGCGCAGTTCTCGCAGGCCGGATATTCGGCGCTGATCAAGCGTGCCGGTCACGACGGCGTTCTGACATTGACGGTCGGCCAGCGCGACGATCTCTCCGCGGTACAGTTGAAAGATCTGCTGGCGGGATCCGTCGATATCATACGCCGCCGTCTGTTCGAGGTGGTCAAGCCCGCCCGACAGGTGGCGATCAAGCAGGCGATGAGCGTGATCTCCGGCGTACCCGAGCGGGTCGAGAGCCTCCGCGACTTTGCGCCGGCGCAGCGCACGATCCTTGCGCTGCACGGCGCGGGCGAATTGAACGAGGGCGCGCTGCTGGGCTTTGCCAGGGCCCACAAATACGAGGAATCGATTGCCGCGCTGTCGGCCCTGTCGGGGGTGAAGATCGCGACGCTCGACCGCCTGATTACCGGCGACCGCCACGACCCGATCCTGATCGTCGGCAAGGCGATCGGTCTCGTATGGGCAACCGTGCGCGCCCTGATCCTGCTCCGGCTCGGCCCAAGCCGGGTGCCGGCGCCGGCGGACATTGAAAGCGCCCGATTGAATTTCACCCGCCTGATGCCTTCGACCGCGGAGCGGGTGGTGAGTTTCTGGCAGACCCGGCAATCGGCGTGAGTTGCGGCCGTCATGCGCTGACGGAAGCAGCCTGACCCCCTCCCAATAACAAAAGCAGCGCGTTATGCTGCCGCCAATGGCGCGGCACGGCGCCTGTCGGGAGATCGAGATGCCGGGCGAAATCGACGTTCAATTGCATGCCGACCAGATCCGCGACAACGGATACACCGTGATCGAACGCGCCGCCGCTGCCGATCTGGTCGACGGATTGAAACAGGCGTTGTTGCGCACCGAGCACGAACATGGTCTCGGTTATGCGAAAACGTCGTTCGAGGGCTTCAAGACCGTCCGCATCAACAATCTTCTGACCTATGACGACCTGTTCTGGCAGGTGCCGCTGCATGCCAATGTGCTGCCCGTCGTGGAGCGCGTGCTGGACAAGGAATGCCTGCTGTCGTCGTTTTGCTCGCTGGTGCTCGGTCCGGGCCAGGAGGCGCAGCCGATCCATGAGGACACCCAATTGATTCCGCTGCCGCGTCCGCACATCCCGATCACCCTCAATGCGATCTGGGCGTTGTCGGACTTCAGGGAGGACAATGGCGCGACCAGGATTTTGCCGGGCAGCCACAAATACGATTGCTCGCCGGAATACGGCAGGGAGTATGATGCCGTCACCGCGACGATGCCGGCCGGCAGCGTGATGCTGTTCGACAGCGCGCTCTGGCATGGCGGCGGCGCCAATACCAGCAACAGCAGGCGCTTTGCGCTGTCCTGCGCCTATTGCTGGGGCTGGATGCGGCAGCAGGAAAACCTGCAACTCGGCATTCCCCTGGAAACCGCGCGGCGTTTTCCGCGCCGGCTGCAGGAGCTGTGCGGCTACAGCGTTTACAAGGGACAATTCGGGCACATCGACAACCGCGATCCGATCGAACTGCTCGGCCGCGAGCGCGGCAAGCGCATGGTCTGGGAAGCGACCGATGTCCGGAAAGCACGGTTGGGCGAGCCGGTGAAGTGAATCGTCATGCCCGGGCTTGTCCCGGGCATCCACGCCTCTCTTGCTGTTTATCGAAAGCAAGACGTGGATGGCCGGGCATCGGCGAGCGGAAGCGACGCCGTCCTTCTGACGGCTATGCCCGGCCATGACGAAGTTTAAGAGGTGGATTTAGCCCAGTTTCCGAAACCGCAAATACGCGGCGTGGCGGCCTTCGCGTTCGGCTTTGCGACCGTATCGCGTCATCGTGTAATCGTTCCACGGCAGCCGCCAGTCGGACGCCCGCTCTGCGGTCCAGACGAAGTCGGGCGAGCGCAAAAGATGCGCCAGCGTCCAGGCGCAGTAGTCGTCGATATCGCTGACGAAACGAAATTCGCCATTCGGCTTTAACACACGCGCCATCGCAGCGATGGTTGCGTCCTGCACGAAGCGCCGCTTCCAGTGCCGCCGCTTCGGCCAGGGATCGGGGTGGATCAGATCGATCCGCGCCAGCGAGTGCGGCGGCGCCCATGCCAGCAATTCAGCGGCGTCGCCCGCGAACAGCCGGATATTGCCGATGTTATCTGCTTCGATCTGCGTCAGTATCTTGGCCATGCCGTTGACGTAAGGTTCGCAGCCGATGAAGCCGGATTGCGGAAACGCGCGCGCTTCCGCAATCAAATGCTCGCCGCCACCGAACCCGATTTCAAGGCGAACGACATCAACCGGCGGATCGAACAGCTCGGTGAGGCCGTGCCGATCCGCGCTGCCGATGTCAAGCGCAAGCCGCGGCAACAGATGTTCGATCAGATCGGCCTGATGGGAGCGGAGCTTGTGGCCCTTGCGCCGGCCGAAGAACGAACCGTGCGGGTGAGCGGCAGCTTCATCGCCGGACGATAGGGCGCGATTCGCGGGATCGCGGGTTATGACACTCATCGCAGCGTCCGATCCTTCGTTTCACGCGCGCAGCGGCGAGCGTTGCGCTGGCGCGGAAAATGACGGCTTATGCCAGATTTCGACGGCACTCAAACCCAAACCGGGAGAGCTCAGCGCTTGTCGGGCCCTTCGCGCGCGGCGATCTGCTCGACCATCTCGACAATGCAGCGCCGAAGCTTGGCATCGGTGATGCGCGTGAACGCGCGGGTCAGCGCGAGGCCTTCGGAGGTCGCCAGAAAATCGGAAACGTAGGCCGGCGAGGTCGCTTCGCTGAAGTCTTCGGCGTTCGCGGTGCCGCTCGGTCCTCCCTCGAACAGGAACGATACCGGGACCCGAAGTATCTCGGAGATTTGCTGAATGCGGCTTGCTCCGACCCGGTTGGTGCCCTTTTCGTATTTCTGAACTTGCTGGAAGGTCAGACCCAATGCGTCGCCGAGCTTTTCCTGGCTCATGCCCAGCATGATGCGGCGCATGCGCACACGACTGCCGACATATCTGTCAACAGGGTTGGGCGCTTTGGTCGACATCTCCGGGACCTCTGAGGAGCAAGAATTGACTGGGTCTATTCTCGACGAGTGGGCCAGAATGCGAATTCGACAGTCGATCTGTCAACTGGTGGATTTCCGCTGGCGGGCATTTCCGCCGATATCGGCTACCAAACAATGAATGCATAGAGGTGTCAGGACGTTCGCCTGGCAACGCGCCGGCGGACGACGAAAATCAGGGCAGCGACGACGATGATTGCGGCAGGAATGTCGCCGGCGCGTGCGTAAATCGTTGGCGGGATTGCTGACGGCAGGCTTGAATCGAGCACGCCCTCAAGCCCGAGACCGAGCCGTGCGACAATCCGCCCCAGCGGATCGATCACCGCGGAAATGCCCGTGTTCGCGGCGCGAACCACCGGCAGCCCCTCCTCGATCGCGCGCAGCCGCACTTGCTGCAGATGCTGATAGGGCCCGGTTGAAATTCCGAACCAGCCGTCATTGGTCAGGTTGACGATCCAGCCGGGGCGATCGTCGCGGGTCGCAACGTCGCCGGGAAAGATGGCCTCATAACAGATCAAGGGTAGCGCGCGCGGCGCATTCGGTATCTCCATGGTGCGGCGTCGCTCGCCCGGAATGAAGCCGCCCTGGACCTTGGTGAGCTGCACGAAGCCCAGTTTTTCCATCAGATCCTGATACGGCAGATATTCGCCGAACGGCACCAGATGCAGCTTGTCGTAGACCGACAACACGCTGCCATCGTGGTCGATGACGTAGATCGAATTGTAGGCGCGTGTGATCCGCGTGCCGGGCGGCAGATCGGGCGCGCGCACCGAACCGGTGATCAGCACGGTGCCCTTGGGCAACAGATCGGCGATCTGGGCCATGGCGTCGCCTTCGCGCGTCAGGAAGAACGGGAACGCCGATTC
>JAJYAH010000038.1 GCA_021779635.1 Pseudomonadota bacterium
ATCTTCGGGATCGATCCGGATCGCCTCACCATAGTCGGCGATGGCGCGGTCGTTGTCGCCCTTTTCGAGATAGGCGTAACCTCGATTGTTGAAGGCCTTGGCGCGTTTGGGATCGAGCCGGATCGCCTCACTGTAGTCGGCGATAGCGCGGTCGTTGTCGCCCTTGTCGCTGTAGGCGATACCTCGACCGAGGAAGGCCCTGGCGTGTTTGGGATCGAGCCGGATCGCCTCATTGTAGTCGGCGATGGCGTGGTCGTTGTCGCCCTTGTCGTGGTAGGCGCTACCTCGGTTTTGGAAGGCCCTGGCGAATTTGGGATCGATCCGGATCGCCTCATTGAAGTCGGCGATGGCGCGGTCGCTGTCGCCCTTGTCGCTGTACGCGTTACCTCGATTGTTGAAGGCCATGGCGAATTTTGGATCGATGCGGATCGCTTCGTTGTAGTCGGCGATGGCCCGGTCGTTGTCGCCCTGTTCGTTATACGCGGCACCTCGATTGTTGAACGCCATGGCCAATTTGGGATCGAGCCGGATCGCCTCATTCAAGTCGGCGATGGCGCGGTCGTTGTCACCCTGTTCGTGATAGGCGGCGGCTCGATTGGTGTAGAAAGCCGCCAGATGGCGTCCTTTCCATTTTCCCGAATTGATGCTCTGGGTACAGTCAATGATCGCAGCCTCGGGGTCTTGCGGACTATCACAGTCGGCGGCGGCCGAATGACTCCAGAATATCGTAGCGGCAAAAAACGCGCTCCAAAATCTCCAATCGCGACTCATGCGCTCTCCTCGAGCGAACTTTGCTGCCTTGAAATAGGTCTTAGTATTTGTTGCTCTGGTTCACATTCAACGGGACAAGGTCACTTGCTAACGCATGAAAAGCACAACGGTCATTCGTTTGTGCGCGCGCAAGCGGGTCGTCGGCAGTGAACTTTTGCAGCGCGGCCCGCGACAAACAACCGCCATCGTCGCGAACGGCGGCGCGTGCCGCGCCGATCGCGCGACGCCGATTGAGGTTGCCCATGCCGATCGCCAGAATCTTCCTGGTCCTTCTCGCGCTCGCTTCGCCGGCGCTCGCGCAGGACGGCGCGCGCGATGCGGCCGCCGCGGGCGAGGCCGCGAAGGCCTTCCGGGTCTACGTCGAAGGGGTGACGAAAAAGGGCGGGCGGCCTGACCTGACCCGGCCGGAGGTCGCCGCGCTGCTCGGCCGCGTCTTCGATCTTGATGCCTTGAACGCGTTGCCGCCCGCCCAGGCGAGCGATCTTCCCTGGCTGCTCGACTGGATGGAGGCCGCAAACGCGACCAACAAACTGTTCACCCGCTACGGCTCGAAGCCGGGGCCGCAGCCCGATTTGGCGGCGATCCAGCGCAACGTGACCGAGTACGAGGACCAGTATGCGGCGGCGATAGATTTCCTGATCCGCGGCTTCGCGCGCGAGGCGGTTTCGGGCAAACTGTTCATGGCGGGCCTCGCACCAGAGCAGCGCACGCGCGTGCGGGAGGAGGGGTTCGCGCGCCTGCGCAGCGGCGCCGCCGAGTTTATCCTGGACGCCATTTGCTCGGTGATCCAGAGCGGCGGCAAGCCCGCCAACGCCCGCCTGGTGGCGGCCGCCATCGGTGACACGCGCGCGGTCTGGGCGAGCAATTTCCTGCCGCAGGATCGGGCGCGCGTGATCGAACTGCTCGCCGACCTTCCCAAGCGGGTGCCGGATGAGACGGCGCTAGCCGATCTCGCCGCCTTCACGGCCGCGCTTCAAGAGGTGAATTGATCCGACTCTTGCGGCCTACGCCAGCAACGGCGTCGGCGGCGCTCGGTGACCGCTTTGGGGTCATTCTCGACAAAAATGGATTGTCCGCGCCAGGTCCGCTCTCACGCCGATAGCGACCGAACTGCGGACATTGCGGCATGCATTGCGAAGGTATCGATCACGCCGCGCGAACGCTATCCAGGAATTTCTCGACCTCGTCCCTGAGGTAGCTGCTCACTTTTGAGAGCTCCTGTGCGGACTTCAACATCAAACCCGATGTCGCTCCCGTTTCGCGGGCATTTTCTGCGACATGCTCGATATTGTCGGCAACTTTGAGCGTGCCGCCGGCGGCGGCCTTGACCCCCGCCGCGATACTTTGGGTCGCAGCACCTTGCTGCTCGACCGCGGAGGAAATCGCGGCAGTGATCCCGCTGATGCGCTCGATCGTCAGCCCGATGGCCTTGATCGCCTCCACCGATTCTCCTGTGGCGCGCTGCATGTTGACGATGTGCGAGCTGATCTCGTCGGTGGCCTTTGCGGTTTGGCCCGCCAGGTTCTTGACCTCTTGCGCGACCACCGCAAAGCCGCGGCCGGCATCGCCGGCGCGGGCGGCCTCAATGGTAGCATTGAGTGCGAGGAGATTGGTCTGTTCCGCAATCGAGGTGATCAACTTCACCACATCCCCAATCCGGTCGCCGGCCGCCGATAATTCCGCCATCCGCTGATCCGTTGTTTCGGCCTGCTCGACCGCATTGGCGGCAACGCTGTTGGAATCCTGGACCTGGCGGCTGATTTCGACGATCGACTGGGACAACTCGTTCGATGCGGTCGCCGCACTGCGGACATGCTCGGAAGCCTGTCTCGAATCATTGGCCGACTGTCCGGACATCTCTGCCGTCGAATGCGCCGTCTCAGAGAGCGTTTGGGCATCCTTTTCAAATTGTCCCGAAGAATTCAGAACCTGCTCGATGATTCCGCCGATCTTGGCGCGGAAGGCCTCGACAAATTGATTGAGCTCCGCCTTGCGCTGCTCCATGGCCTGCTTTTCAGCGCTGATGCGTTCGAGCTCCAGTTGGCGGCGCTCGATGCGGTTGTTCTTGAACGTCCCGATGGTTCGGGCGATCATGCCGATTTCGTCGTGGCGATCGGCGTGCTGAACCTCGACGTCCGTCCTTCCTTCGGCGAGAACGGTGAGCGTCTCCGCTACGGCCCTCAGCGGCTTGGTGACGCGGCGAACCAGCGCCATTGTCACAACGAGCGCGAGCAGGGCGGCGACGCCGGCGGCAATTGCCATGGCGCGGATCGCCTGCCACAGCATGGCGTCGAGCTCTCCGGTGGGAATGCCGACGTAAATGATGCCGATTACCTTGCCGTCGGGATTAAACACCGGCTGATAGGCTGTGAAGAAGCGATGGCCGAAGAGCATGGCGGGGCCCTTGTAGGCCTCGCCACGACGCAGCATGGCCTGCCCGGGATGATCCGCTGCCAGCTGTGTGCCGACCGCCCGGTCGCCATTTTCTTTTTTTACATTCGTCGTTCGGCGAACAAACTGCTGCGATGCATCGTCGTAGACGAAAAGCGTAGCATTGCCTCCGACATACGAGGTGGCCCGGTCCACGATCCGGTGATCGGCAAATTCGGGCATCTTCGGAATTTCGACGCGATCAACGACGCCGTCGCGAATAGTGATCCTCGCATCCTGGAACGTTTCGCCGAACGCCAAACTCAGCGTGCGAAGGCTGAGGTCGATATCCCGCTTCGCACGGAGGTCAAAGTCGCGTGTCAAAGACCAGTAGCCCGCTCCGACCAGCAGCGCGGTATTCATCGCGATCAGCAGCGCCGCGCTCATGACGGCTTTGGGCCCGAGATTCAGCCGCGAAAAGGGGAAACGCCTTCCCGTCAATCCGAACGCCATTGGGGAATCTCCGGAAGATCTGGCTCAATTAATAAAGATTTACTTTTATAGATTTCCTTTACCATCCCGTTAATGATGGATTGGCCCGTACCGCAAATCGCTCTTTTGATTTGCAAAAGAAGCGCGCGCAAAGGCGTGATTTTGCCTGGCGGGCAAATCACGGAGCCGCCTGTCCAGCCCATCGCGCAAAAATATTCCGGTGTTCTTTTCACCCAAATCACCTCTACATCTATCGCCGTCCCGGCCCACACCGAGGGGCGTTTCGCGATCGTCACGAACGTAGGGCAGGGGATGCGATGGACGCGGGTAGCGCTGCTGACGAAAGCGCTGGCTTGCGGACGGCGAAGTCGTGTGGTCCTGACGCCTCAATGGTTGGCGTCAAGTCTCACGGAAGTATCCGCGAGGCGACGGTGACAACAAAGCCCGATCACCGGGGAGAGTACGAAGGAAACCGTTAAAACCATCGCGTGCGGGAATGCCGGGTGATCCCGGTGCGACCGTGGTGACTAACTCGTGTGCTTTCTACTTTGCGCACGAGGCTGCGGGTGCAACGGGCACCCGGCATTCCCCGCTCCCCTTTTGGGGTAGCCCCACGCCCTCTTTGGGCGGATCGTTCATGCATCACTCGGGCGCGTTGCGTCGCGGGGACGCGAAGCCGTTTCTTGCCGTCATTGCCTGCGACAAACGCAAAGCGTTTGCGCAAGGGAGCGAAGCGACGAAGCAGTCCACTCTTGCTGTCGTCTTGCGAAATGGATTGCTTCGCGGAGCCTGTCATCGGGCGCGCATTCGCGCGACCCGTTGGCTCGCAATGACGGCTTCAACGCTTTAGAATGAGCAACGCAACGGGTCGCGCAGACGAGCGCTCGCTGTTCAAATCCGTCTCCAACAAGCCTCCCGAGGAAAACCCATGCTCACCCTGCATCATCTCAACGACTCCCGCTCGCAGCGGATCCTCTGGCTGCTGGAGGAACTCGGCATGCCCTATGACATGAAGCGCTACCAGCGCAACGCCACCACGCGGCTGGCGCCGCCCGAGCTGGAAGAGGTGCATCCGCTTGGCAAGTCGCCGGTCATCACTGACGGCGATATCAAAATCGCGGAATCCGGCGCGATCGTCGATTACATCATCCGTCGCTATGGCAACGGCAAACTGATGCCGGCACCCGGCAGCGCCGATTATGAGGCCTACAACGAGTGGCTGCATTATTCCGAAGGCTCGGCGATGCTGCCGCTGATGCTGAACCTCTATGTCGGCAGGTTGAAGGAAGCCGCAGCGCCTTTGCAGCCGCGCATCGACAGCGAAACGGCCAACCATCTCGGCTATGTCGACGGTGCCCTCAAGGGCCGCGAGTACTTTGTCGGCCAATCGTTTTCCGGCGCCGATATCCAGATGAGCTTTGTCGGCGAGATGGCCAAGGCGTTCGACAAGCTGGGGCCGTATCCTGACCTGAGCGCCTGGCTGTCGCGGATGCATGCCCGGCCGGCGTTCCAGCGCTCGATCGAGAAGGGCGGGGCATATCGTTTTGCCAAATAGGCGTTTGGGGGTGCGGGAAGCTGCGGTTTGCGGGGTTATCGGCAGGTCGGGAGTTTGCTATGAATCGTCATTCCGGGGCGCGCGAAGCGCGAACCTCAGATGTGCAATTGCACATCGGGGAATCTCGAGATTCCGGGTCCACGCGAAGACAGGTTGCTGATTGATGACCCGTTCGCTCACCCGCCGTCATTTTCTTGCCTCCGCCGGCGCAGGGCTTGCCGCCGGCGCGCTGGCGGGCGGGGCGCGGGCGGCGGAGGGGCCGACGCCCGACCAGATGCTGGATGAGCTGATCCAGGAGAACCAGGATTCCGGGATCGGCAGCGGCTTCGACAATGCCTCGCGCAACGTCAAATTGCCGAAGCAGTCGCTGCCGACATTGTCGCCGTCGACCGCGGAAACCACGCAAGGGTCAATCGCCCAATACGAGGCCATCGTCGCGAAGGGCGGCTGGCCGCAGGTGCCCCCGGCCGATCGGCTGCAGGTCGGCGCCAGGAGCCCGGCGGTGCCGGCGCTGCGGGCGCGGCTTGCGATCGCCGGCGATCTTGAAACCAATTCCGGCGATCCGCAGGTGTTCGATTCCTACGTTGATGTCGCGCTGCGCCGCTTCCAGGTGCGCCATGGCCTGCACCCCGACGGCGTGGTGCGCGACGCCACGCTGCGCGCGCTCAATGTGCCGGCGCAGACCCGGCTGGCGCAGCTTCGGACCAACGCGGTCAGGCTGAAGAGCCTCACCGGCAATCTCGGCAAGCGCCTCGTGGTCGCCAACATTCCCGCCGCCCAGATCGAGGCGATCGAGAACGGGGTCGCGGTGACGCGGCACACCGCGGTCGCCGGCAAGCCGGACCGGCCGTCGCCGGAGATCCAGAGCAAGATCGTGCAGATCAACTTCAACCCGTTCTGGACCGTCCCGGTGTCGATCATCCGCAAGGACCTGATACCGAAGATGCAGGCCGAGCCGGACTACCTGACCAAGAATCACATCCGTATCTTCGACGCCAAAAACATCGAACAGCCGCCGTCGCAGATCGACTGGTATTCGGCTGAGGCGGTCAATTACAAATTCAAGCAGGATGCCGGCGATTTCAATTCGCTGGGCTCGATCCGGATCAATTTCCCGAGCGCGTTTGGCGTCTACATGCACGACACCCCGTCGAAGAACCTGTTCGGCGAGGATTTCCGCTTCGCCTCCTCGGGCTGCATGCGGGTGCAGAACGTCCGCGAGCTGGTGTACTGGATTCTGGAGGAAAGCCCGGGCTGGTCGAAAGCCGAGATCGACGCCGTCATCAAGTCGGGCGAGCACAAGGACGCCAAGGTCGCCAAGCCCCTGCCGCTCTATTGGGTCTATGTGACGGCATGGGCGACGCCGGATGGCGTGGTCCAGTTCCGCGACGACATCTACAACCGGGACGGGGTAGCAGGGTGAACCGGCGTGGGGCGGGAGGGGGAGGTTGATTTCCGTTTCCCGGGCGCGGCGCAGCATCAGCGCAGCGAATGGTGCGACGCAGACCCGGGATCCATGTCTCTTTTCTCGCATCGATAGGTCCCGGCTCTGCGGTGCAACGCAAAAGAGCGCTGCACCGCGCCCGGGACCACGAGGGTGGTACTGGTGATCCCACCATATCTTGCATAAATGCCAGACTTGGACCGCAAGTGCTTGGCCATTTCGGCCCGATATGGTATCCCGCCTGCGTCACTTCGACCGCCACACATAACCGACCGCAGTTCGCCTAACAGGCTGCGGCGGTGGAGATATTTCGCCCCATGACCCCACCGACCAGCTCTTCCGCCGCCAGCGCCAGGACCAGCTCAGCGCCCGACTCGTTCTTCACGGCCACGCTCACCGAGGCCGACCCCGATATCGCCGCGGCGATCCGCGGAGAACTCGGCCGGCAGCGTCACGAGATCGAGCTGATCGCGTCGGAAAACATCGTCAGCCGCGCGGTGCTGGAAGCGCAGGGTTCGGTGCTGACCAACAAATACGCGGAAGGGTATCCGGGCAATCGCTATTACGGCGGCTGCGAATGGGTCGACGTGGTGGAAACGCTGGCGATCGACCGCGCCAAGAAGCTGTTCGGCGCGGGCTTTGCCAATGTGCAACCCAATTCCGGCAGCCAGATGAACCAGGCGGTGTTTCTGGCGCTGCTGCAGCCCGGCGATACCTTCATGGGCCTCGATCTCGCCGCCGGCGGACATCTCACCCATGGTTCGCCGGTCAACATGTCCGGCAAGTGGTTCAAGGCCTCGCACTACACGGTCCGGCGCGAGGATCAGATCATCGACATGGATGCGGTGGCAAAGCAGGCCGAACAGGTGAAGCCGAAGCTGATCATCGCCGGCGGATCGGCCTATTCGCGCGCCTGGGATTTCAAGCGTTTTCGCGAGATCGCCGACAGCATCGGCGCTTATCTGATGGTGGACATGGCGCATTTTGCCGGCCTGGTGGCCGGCGGCGTCCACGCTTCGCCGGTGCCACACGCGCATGTCACCACCACCACCACGCACAAATCGCTGCGCGGACCGCGCGGCGGGCTGATCCTGTGCAACGACGAGGCGCTGGCCAAGAAGCTGAATTCGGCGATCTTCCCGGGCCTGCAAGGTGGACCCCTGATGCATGTGATCGCGGCCAAGGCGGTCGCCTTCGGCGAGGCGCTGCGCCCGGACTTCAAGATCTACGCCAGGAACGTGGTCGAGAACGCCAAGGCGCTGGCGGAATCGCTGCGCGCCCAGGGCCTCGACATCGTCTCGGGCGGCACCGACAACCATCTGATGCTGGTCGATCTGCGACCCAAGGGCCTCAAGGGCAACGTTTCGGAAAAGGCGTTGGTGCGCGCGGCGATCACCTGCAACAAGAACGGCATTCCGTTCGATCCCGAGACGCCGTTCGTCACCTCGGGCCTGCGCCTTGGCACGCCGGCGGCGACCACGCGCGGCTTCGGTGTCGCCGAATTCAAGCAGGTCGGCGGCCTGATCGCCGAAGTGCTCAATGCGGTGGCGCAGTCGCAGGACGGCAAGGCGCCGCTGGTGGAAGCGGCAGTCAAGGAACGGGTGAAGGCGCTTACCGACCGCTTTCCGATTTATCAGTAAGGCAGGTCGATGCGTTGCCCAAGCTGCAACAGTCTCGATACACAGGTGAAGGACTCGCGTCCGACCGAGGATTCGGCGGTCATTCGCCGGCGGCGGGTTTGCGTCGCCTGCAATTTCCGCTTCACCACCTTTGAGCGGGTGCAGCTGCGCGAACTCACGGTCATCAAGCGCAATGGCCGCAGGGTGCCGTTCGACCGCGACAAGCTGGTGCGCTCGCTGCAGATCAGCCTGCGCAAGCGGCCGGTCGACCCGGAGCGGGTCGAAAAGATGGTCTCGGCGATCGTGCGCGAACTCGAAAGCGGCGGTGAAGCGGAGATTTCATCGGAAGCGATCGGCGAGATCGTGATGGAACATCTGCGCCAGCTCGACGACGTCGCCTATGTGCGCTTCGCCTCGGTCTATCGCAATTTTCGTGAAGCCAAAGACTTTGAAGCCGTGCTCGGCGAACTCTCCGGCGACGACGAGGCGCGGCTGGCGACGCTACGCAAATGATCTTCCGCATTCTGGAAGACCAGTACGCGCAGAAGTCCAGGGTATCGAAAGCTGCCGACCAGCGGTTCATGCAGCTGGCGCTGACGCTCGGGCGGCGCGGGCAGGGACGCACCTGGCCCAATCCTGCGGTCGGCGCGGTGGTGGTCAAGGACGGCGTTATCGTGGGGCGCGGTTGGACGCAGCCCGGCGGCCGGCCGCACGCCGAACCCGAGGCGCTGGCGCGCGCCGGGGACGCCGCGCGCGGCGCCACGCTCTATGTGACGCTGGAGCCGTGCTCGCATGTCGGCAAGTCGCCGCCCTGCGCCGACGCCATCATCGCCGCGGGTATCGCGCGGGTGGTGTCGGCGATCGAGGATCCCAATCCGGAAGTGGCCGGGCAGGGGCACGCGCGGCTTCGCGCCGCCGGCATCACCGTCGATATCGGAGTTGGCGCGATCGAAGCCGCGCGCGATCACGCCGGACATTTCCGGCGCATCCGCGACAAGCGTCCGCATGTGATCCTCAAGCTTGCGGTATCGTCGGACGACAAGATTGGTGGTTCGGGCCGCAAGCCGGTGGCGATTTCAGGCGAAGCCGCGCGGGCACGGGTGCATCTGTTGCGTGCTCAATGCGACGCCATCCTGGTCGGGATCGGCACCGTGCGGGCGGACGATCCGCTGCTGACCTGTCGACTGCCCGGCATGGAGGCGCGCTCGCCGGTGCGCGTGGTGCTGGATCGCAGCTTGCGCATTCCCGGCGCCAGCCGGCTGGTGCATTCGGCACGCGAGACGCCGCTATGGGTGATGACCTCAAGCTTGTCGGAAGCGCCGGCGGCGATGAAGCTCGGCGCTGCGGGAGCGCAGGTGATACGCGTCGCCACCACGGCGACGACGCCAGGGCTTGATCTCATGGCCGTCCTGCATGCCCTGGCGGACAGGGGCATCACACGACTGCTGGTGGAAGGCGGCGCGCGCGTGGCGTCATCCTTTGTCGCCGCTGGCCTGGTCGACGAGGTCTGGTTGCTGCGCGGCCCCGATGCTATCGGAGCCGAGGGCGTCGCTGCCCTGGACGCCCTGCCGCTGACGGCGATCACGGAATCGTCCGCATTCCGCGTTCGTGCTAGCGAACGCCTGCAACAGGACACTCTAACCATCTACGAGCGCATCTGATGTTCACGGGCATAGTCACCGATATCGGCGAGATCGTCGCGCTGACGCCGACGGCGCAGGGCCAGTTGCACCGGTTGCGTATCGCGTGCCGGTACGACCGCGCGACGATCGCCGATGGCGCCTCGATCGCCTGCAATGGCGTTTGCCTCACCGTGGTGGCGTCCGGCGTCGAGCAGGGCAAAACCTGGTTCGATGTCGATGCCGCCGCCGAGACGCTGGGCATGACCACGGCGAAGCACTGGACCGTCGGGACCCGGCTCAATCTCGAGCGCGCGCTGAAGATTGGCGACGAACTCGGCGGCCATATCGTTGCCGGACATGCCGACGGTGTCGCTGGGATCGTCAAGCGCGACGATCTGCCCGACATGGCGCGGTTTGAGTTGAAGACGTCGCGCGACCTGGCGCGCTTCATCGGCGCCAAAGGCTCGGTGACGCTGGATGGCGTGTCGTTGACCGTAAATACCGTGCAAGACGTGCTGTTTTCGGTGCTGATCATTCCGCACACGCTCAATGTCACGACACTTGGCGGCTGGCGCGCGGGCGGCGAGGTCAATCTCGAGGTCGATTTGATGGCGCGCTATGCCGCACGGCTCTCGGAAATGAGATAGCCGCAGCTCTTGGCATTGGACCCGGCTGCGCCTAAAACGCAGCGCAACTGGCATATAGTTCCGATTGGACATGTAAATGGCGGACGCGCGGCGCGCACCATTAAAAGATCAAACCGACATCTCAGGCGCGCGCGCGCTGATCGTCGAGGCGCGGTTCTATGACGACATCCAGGATGCGCTGCTGGAGGGCGCGGTCACGGAGCTGAAGGCCGCGGGCGTCACCCATGAGGTCATTACGGTCCCCGGCTCGCTGGAAGTTCCGGCAGCGATCGCGATTGCGCTCGACGCCGCCGAGAGCCTCGGCAAGCCCTACGACGCCGTGATCGCACTGGGCTGCGTGGTGCGGGGCGATACGATACATTTTGAAATTGTTTCGATGGAATCCTCGCGCGCGCTGATGGACCTTGCGGTGGCGAGACGAATTCCGCTCGGCAACGGCATCATCACCGTCAACACCGACGCGCAGGCATGGGCGCGGGCGCGCGCCGGCGAACTCAACAAGGGCGGCGACGCCGCGCGCGCGGCGCTGGCGATGCTGCGGATCAAGCGCCGGCTGGCGCGGACCTGATCATGGCAGACAGCAAAAAGAACCAGGCCAACAGACCGGCAAAAGGGCCAGACAGGAAGGCCAACCGGCGCGGCGCGGCGCGGCTTGCGGCGGTGCAGGCGCTGTATCAAATGGACATCGGCGGTGCGGGCATCAACGACATCTTCGCCGAGTTCGAAAGCCACTGGCTCGGAGGCGAGGTCGAAGGCGACAAATACCTGCCCGCCGAGGCGGCATTCTTCCGCGACGTCGTATCCGGCGTGGTGCGCGATCAGGCGAAACTCGATCCCTTGATCGACGACGCACTGTCGAAAGGCTGGCCGCTGAAGCGGATCGATGCCATCCTGCGCGCGGTGCTGCGCGCCGGCTCCTACGAGCTGGAACACCGCAAGGATGTGCCGGCGCGCGTCGTGGTGTCGGAATATGTCGATGTCGCGCATGCCTTTGTTGATGGTGACGAGACCGGCATGGTGAACGCGGTGCTCGATCAGATCGCCCGCCAGTTCCGCGCCGACGAGTTTCTGCGAGCGGGCGGCTGAGATGACGGCCTCCGGTGCAGCGGCATCCGGTGAGGATTCGCTGATCGCGCGCTATTTCCGGCCCATCGCGAACCACCCCGGCGCGTTGGGTCTCGGCGACGACGCGGCGATCCTGACAGCATCGGGCGACGACGTCGTGGTGACCACGGATGCCATCGTGGAGGGCGTGCATTTTCTATCCGACGACCCGCCGGACACGGTCGCGCGCAAGGCGCTTCGGGTGAATCTGTCAGATCTCGCCGCGAAGGGCGCGATCCCGGCGGGGTTTGTGCTGACGCTGGCGTTGCGGGCCGTCGACGATGCATGGCTGGCGCCGTTCGCGGGCGGGCTCGGCGAGGATGCGGCAACTTATCGCTGCGCGCTGCTGGGCGGCGATACGGTTTCGACGCCGGGGCCGCTGATGATCTCGATCACGGCGTTCGGGCACGTAGCCCGGGACAAGATGGTGCATCGCAGCGGCGCGAAACCTGGCGACCGCGTCGTGGTGACGGGAACAATCGGCGACGCCGCCCTCGGCCTCGATATCCTCCGAGGCGGCGCGGTCGCCACTGATCTCGCCGACGACGCTGCAGCAAGACAGCTGCTGGTCGGTCGCTATCGGATTCCACAGCCGCGCACGGCGCTGGCGAAGGCGGTTCGCGATCATGCCAGTGCGGCGATGGATGTGTCCGATGGCCTTGCGGGGGATCTTGCCAAGCTGTGCGATGCATCCGGCGTCTCCGCCGCCATCGATGCGCCGAGCGTGCCCCTGTCGGCTTCCGCTGCAAAGCTATTGGCGCGCCGCATTGTTGGCATCGAGGCCATCGTCGCGGGCGGCGATGATTACGAGATCTTGTGCACGATCCCGGAGGATCGCTTTGAGGCGTTCGCGCAAGAAGCGCGGCTCGCCGCGGTGGCCGTGACCTCGATCGGCACCGTCATCGCCGGGACTTCCGTTCCGAGGTTCTTGGACGCGCAGGGCAGCGCGATCGCATTGCCGCGGCTCTCCTATAGCCATTTCCAGGATTTCGGAGTGTAGGATTTTCGTGAAAAGCGCCGGTTTCAATGCAAATACCTGCCGAAATCGACCATTTACAGCCTTGGCAGCGTTGCACCCGGGAAGCGATTTTGGCATGGTCCCGCCGATTTGAGGCCGCCCTTCTGGGCAGGGCAGGCCTCCTTTTTATGCGTCCGCCGCGTCTTGCGGTGAAGGCGTGGGGCTACATCAGGATCTGAGGCAAATTCAATGACAGCATTATGGGTGATTGTGCTCTGCGGAGCGCTTTCCATCGTTTACGCCATCTGGGCAACGGCATCGGTTTTAAACGCGGACGCCGGCAATCCGCGGATGCAGGAAATAGCGGCGGCGGTTCGCGAAGGCGCGCAGGCCTATCTCAAACGCCAGTATATGACGATCGGTCTAGTCGGTATCGTAATTTTTGCGCTGCTGGCCTACTTCCTCGGCATGCTGGTCGCGGCGGGCTTCCTGATCGGCGCGGTGCTGTCGGGTGCTGCCGGCTTCATCGGCATGAACGTTTCGGTGCGCGCCAATGTGCGCACCGCGCAGGCGGCGACGAAGTCGCTGGCCGGCGGACTTGAACTCGCTTTCAAGGCCGGCGCCATTACCGGCATGCTGGTTGCCGGGCTCGCCTTGCTCGGCGTCACGATCTACTTCGCCTATCTCACGCATTATCTGGGGTTGAAAGCCAACGACCGCACCGTGGTTGATGCGCTGGTGGCGCTCGGCTTCGGCGCGTCGCTGATTTCGATCTTCGCGCGTCTCGGCGGCGGTATCTTCACCAAGGGCGCCGACGTCGGCGGCGATCTCGTCGGCAAGGTCGAGGCCGGCATTCCCGAGGACGATCCGCGCAACCCGGCCACCATCGCCGACAACGTCGGCGACAACGTTGGCGATTGCGCCGGTATGGCCGCCGACCTGTTCGAGACCTATGCGGTGACCGCGGTCGCCACCATGGTACTTGCTGCGATCTTCTTTGCGACCTCGCCGCTGCTGGTGAACATGATGACGCTGCCGCTCGCCATTGGTGGCGTCTGCATCATCACCTCGATCATCGGTACCTTTTTCGTCAAGCTCGGCGCCAACCAGTCGATCATGGGCGCGCTGTACAAGGGCCTGATCGCAACCGGTGTGCTGTCGCTGATCGGCGTCGCCGGCGCGATCCACTGGCTGGTCGGCTTTGGCCCGCTGGAAGGCGTTAAATATACCGGCATGGCGCTGTTCGAATGCGGCATTGTCGGGCTCGTCGTCACCGGGCTGATCATCTGGATCACCGAATACTACACCGGCACCGAATATCGCCCGGTGAAGTCGATCGCAGCCTCGTCGGTGACCGGTCACGGCACCAACGTGATCCAGGGTCTGGCGATCTCGATGGAAGCCACCGCCGGTCCGGCGCTGGTGATCATCGCCGGCATTCTCGTCACCTACAGCCTCGCCGGTCTGTTCGGCATCGCCATCGCCACCACGACGATGCTGGCGCTGGCCGGCATGATCGTGGCGCTCGACGCCTTCGGTCCGGTCACCGACAATGCCGGCGGCATTGCCGAAATGGCCGGCCTGCCTAAGGAAGTCCGGAAGGCCACCGACGCGCTCGACGCGGTCGGCAACACCACCAAGGCGGTCACCAAGGGCTATGCGATCGGCTCTGCCGGCCTCGGCGCGCTGGTGCTGTTCGCAGCCTACAATGAAGACCTCAAATTCTTCATCGCCGACGCCGCCCACCACGCATACTTCAAGGGCGTCGATCCCAACTTCTCGCTGAACAACCCTTACGTCGTGGTTGGCCTGTTGTTCGGCGGCCTGTTGCCCTACCTGTTCGGCGCGATGGGCATGACGGCGGTCGGCCGTGCGGCCGGCGCAATCGTCGAAGAAGTGCGGCGTCAGTTCCGCGAAAAGCCGGGCATCATGCAGGGCACCGACAAGCCGGATTACGGCAAGGCGGTCGATCTGCTGACCAAGGCGGCGATCAAGGAAATGATCATCCCGTCGCTGTTGCCGGTGCTGTCGCCGATCTTTGTCTACTTTGCGATTTTCGTGATCGCGGGTGGCGTCGGCGGCGATGCTGCCGCGGTTGCTGGAGCCAAGTCGGCGGCATTCTCGGCGGTTGGCGCGATGCTGCTCGGCGTGATCGTCACCGGTCTGTTCGTCGCGATATCGATGACCTCGGGCGGCGGCGCATGGGACAACGCCAAGAAGTACATCGAGGATGGCCACTATGGCGGCAAGGGCTCCGACGCCCACAAGGCCGCGGTGACAGGCGATACCGTCGGCGATCCCTACAAGGATACGGCGGGTCCTGCGATCAACCCGATGATCAAGATCACCAACATCGTTGCGTTACTGCTGCTGGCGATCCTGGCGCACTGAGTAAGCGGCGATACCTGATCGAGAAAAACCCCGCGGTGCGACCCGCGGGGTTTTTTTCATAGCCTCGTCACCGTGCAGTCGGCGCGATCTCGGCCTAGTGGAAGGAGGGCACCAGCTTGAACAGCGGCGTAAGGTAGTTGAGTTCCTGGCCGGATGTCGGCGTGGTCCGGCTGATGAAGTCGAAGATCCTGCCATCCTGCAGCCCGTAATTGGCAAGCCGCTGTACCTGTCGGTTCTGGTCGAAATAGATCGCGATCACCCGCTGGTCGACGACCCGCTGGTTCATGAAAGCGATCGGCCGCTCGGAGCGCTGCGAGATGTAATAGAAAACCTCACCGTTGAGGGTCGCGACCGTGGAGGGTGTTCCCATCACGATCAGCACCTGGTCCTGGCTCGCGCCGATGGGAATTTGCTCAAGCGCGCCTGGCGGCAGGATGTAGCCCTTCTGAAACTGTTCGCCGGTACAGCCGGCGAGCACGGCACAGACAAGGGCAATGGCGGCGGCCGAACGCATGCCGCGCCAGCGCGCAGCCAAGCCACGCCGAGAGCGCACGCGTGAGCAAGTCGGGCTCGCCTCATTCATTGCGGAACCGGTCCTATCCCCTTGCATCATACGAGGCGTTGACGTACCGGGCAGCACGTCGGAGTGCAATAGGCGCCGGCCCCCAATAGGCAAACCTTTGGGGCTCGCTTGCGGAACCCACAATGCTTTGGCCGTTCAATCACTTCAGGAAACCCCGGGTACCCCCGCGCGGCACCATTGAGGTCATCTATGGCATGATCGTGACGCAAGCGCGAGAACCGCTGTTTTATCGGGACTTTGGCGTGCCGGATACGGTTAACGGTCGTTTTGATCTGCTGGTGCTGCATTTATGGATGGTATTACGCCGGCTGAAACCGATGGCGGGCGGAGCTGGCTTCGCCCAGACCCTGTTCGATCGCTTCTGCGACGATATGGATGCCAATTTGCGCGAGATGGGTGTCGGTGATCTCACCGTCCCGAAGCGAATGCAGGCCTTCGGGGAGGCTTTCTATGGACGCGCGGCGGCCTACGATCTCGCCTTGGCGGCTGGCGAGGAGCCGTTGGCGCAAGCGTTGTGCAAGAATATCTTGAACGGCGAGGGAATCGAAAACGCGCGGCGGCTTGCTGTCTACGCGGAGGCCGCGATCGCGGCCCTGGCCGGATCGGACGAGGCGAGCTTGCAGAGCGCATCGTGGAGATTTCCCTCACCGGCCTGATCGGGCCACGGCAGCGAGCAGCAATGAACAGAACAAAGAGCATGACAAACGGCGCCGATCCCTGGAGCGTTCCGGTTATCGTGGCGCAAATACCGGAGACTGGATTGCATCGCGAAATCGAAGCGGGCCAGGCCGCGCGCGACGCAATGGCTGACATCGCGGGCTTGCGCGAAATTCCGTCGGCCAGCGCCTCGTTCGATCTAACGCTCAAAAAGGAAGGCCGCGTCCATGTCGCAGGCCGGGTCCGGGCTCGGATCGGGCAGACCTGCGTCGTCTCGCTCGATCCGATCGAGAACGATATCGACGAAGCGATTGATCTGATTTTCGCGCCTCCGGAACAAATTCCCGAACTGGCCGACCTGGTCGACGAGGCGGCCGAAAGCGATACCGAAATTCCGGATCCGCCGGAGCCGATTGTAAATGGCGTCATCGATCTTGGCCGGCTGGCGACCGATGCGCTGTTCCTGGGGATCGATCCTTACCCGCGCAAGACGGATGCGGCTTTCGAGCCGATCGTTGAAGCCGCTGATCCCGAAGACCATCCGTTTGCCGCGCTGAAGGCCTTGCAGCCCGGCACAAAGCCGAGCGCTCCGAAGAAGCCTAAAAGCCGCTGAAGATCCGCTAAAGGTCCGTTGAACAGTCGCGGAAAGCCGCTGGCAGTGGGCCGAGGGACCGTTCCGCCAGCGCGTTGCAGCAAATATGGCTGTGTAACAGGTGTCGAAATTCAGTTTAAGTCGTTGAATTATTGGTATTTATCTTCATGGGCTGATTCCGTCTCGCGGCAGTTCGGCATCCAAAAGGAGGCGGTCAAGAGGTTGTGTCGGGACGAGGAAACGCTATTGTCGCGGCCCGGCCGGGGCGCAGCTTCGCGCTTCGCCGAACCGCTATTCACGGCGATTTCCAGTCCGCGGCCGAGCGCTTCAAGACCGCACAAAGATCAGGTTTCCGGGACGTTCATGCCGCAAAAGGTTCGAATCGCGCTTGACGCCATGGGTGGCGATGTCGGCGCATCGGTGGTCATTCCCGGCGCCGCCATTTCGTTGTCCCGACACCCCGACACTGAATTTCTGCTGTTCGGCGATCGCGGATCGATTGAGGCGCAACTCGCAAAGCATCCGGCGATGAAGGCCGCCTCGCGTGTCATTCATACCGATGTCGCCGTCAGCATGCATGACAAGCCGAGCCAGGCGCTGCGCCGTGGCCGCAAGACTTCTTCGATGTGGCTCGCCATCGACGCGGTCAAGAAGGGCGAGGCCGATGTGGCCGTCTCTGCCGGCAATACCGGCGCGCTGGCGGCGATGGCGCGGTTTTGCCTGCGCATGCTGCCCGGGATCGACCGGCCCGCGTTGGCGGCAATATGGCCGACGGCGCGCGGCGATTCGGTGGTGCTCGATCTCGGCGCCACGATCGGCGGCGATGCGCATCATCTCGTTGCATTGGCGGTGATGGGTAGCGCCATGGCGAGCGTGTTATTCGATCTGGCGCGGCCGACGGTCGGCCTGCTCAACATCGGCGTCGAGGAAATCAAGGGCCGCGAGGAAATTCGTGAGGCCGCGGAATTGCTGCGCGCAATGGACCTGCCGCAGCTTGAATATATTGGTTTCGTCGAGGGTGATGGAATCGGCAAGGGCGCGGCCGACGTCATTGTCGCCGAGGGGTTCAGCGGCAATATTGCTTTGAAAGCCACCGAGGGCGCGGCGCGACAGATCACCGAGTTTTTGCGCAATGCGATGGCGCGCACCTGGCGCGCGCGGATCGGCTACCTGTTTGCTAAAAATGCCTTCAAGGCGCTGCGCGACAAGCTGGATCCCTCGAAGTCCAATGGCAGCGTGGTGCTGGGCCTGAACGGAATCGTCGTCAAGAGCCATGGCGGGACAGACGCCGAAGGCTTTGCGTATGCGGTCGATGTTGGCTATGAGATGGTCCGCTACGATCTCCTGACCAAGATCAATCGGATGCTCAATCGCGACGGCGGCGCGCCGACAGCGCCGACCACGCCGGAGGCTGTCTCGTGACTGCGATACGTTCGGTCGTGCTCGGTTGCGGTTCTTATCTACCGCAGCAGATCCTGACCAATGCCGAACTGGCGGCGCGGATAGACACCTCGGATGAGTGGATCGTGCAGCGCACCGGCATTCGGCAGCGCCATATCGCCGCCGAGGGCGAGTTCACCTCGGATCTGGCAATCCATGCCGCGCGTGCCGCGCTCGCCAATGCCGGGATCGATGCGCAGTCGATCGACCTCATCGTGCTCGCGACCTCGACGCCGGACAACACCTTTCCCGCCACCGCGGTTGCAGTGCAGAATGGACTCGGCATCAATCATGGCGCGGCCTTCGATCTGCAGGCGGTATGCTCGGGGTTTGTTTTCGCGCTCGCCACCGCGGACAATTTCCTGCGCACCGGCGCGTTCAAGCGCGCACTGGTGATCGGCGCCGAGACGTTCTCGCGAATTCTCGACTGGAACGACCGGGGCACCTGCGTGCTGTTCGGGGATGGTGCCGGCGCCATTGTGCTTGAAGCGCAGCAGCAGCCGGGCAAAACCTCCGATCGTGGTATCCTGACCACGCACCTGCGCTCCGACGGACGGCACAAGTCGAAATTGTATGTCGACGGCGGGCCATCCTCGACCCGGACGGTGGGGTTTCTGCGGATGGAAGGCCGTGAAGTGTTCAAGCACGCCGTCGGCATGATTACGGACGTGATTGTGGATGCGTTCAAAGCCACTGGAACCTGCGCCGACGACATCGACTGGTTCGTCCCTCACCAGGCCAACAAGCGAATCATTGATGCCTCCGCGCACAAGCTTCATATTGCGCCGCAGAAGGTGGTGCTGACGGTCGACCTGCACGGCAACACCTCGGCG
>JAJYAH010000650.1 GCA_021779635.1 Pseudomonadota bacterium
ACTGCTCCACTGGCTGTTGGAGTTGATGAGTTCTATCGTCATCCCGCTGAAATCGGCGATACTCGCTAGCGCCACCTTGCCTCCGATTTGAGGCGAATCGTCGATTCCGACCGGTTGGTAACGCAGCTCGACAACCGCGGTGCCCGCCGCGCTCGCTTTGGGTCGTATGTCCTTGAGGCGCTGCGCACCGGCGAATATCGCCGCACCCCGGGCCACGACCGTCATCGGGTCGACGCTGTGGTCGATGGCGATGCCAAGGACGTCTTTGAGCTTCTCCCGGAAGTATGGCGCCAGTGTCGGTCCCCCGACCAAGATCACCCGTTCGATGTCACTCGGCCGCAGCTTTTTCTCGGCGAGCACGCGACGGCAAATGTCCACCGACTTGTCAATGTAGGGTTCGGCGCACGATAGCACTTGATCCCGGGTGATCTCGCATTCGAACTCGATCTGCTGTCCGTTCCCGTCCGGCAGTCTCTCCACGAGCACGAACGACTGGTTAGGGCGCGAAAGCTCAATCTTTGCGAGCTCCGCGGCCCGCTTGAGTTTCATGTAGGCGTGCCGCCATCGGGCCTCTCCAGGCTCAAAGGCCTCAAAGCCCGGTTCCTTTCGCAACTGCGGAATTATGAGGTTCGCGACGATCGCCCGGTCGATATCGGATCCGCCGAGGAAATTGTCCCCTCCGTGATTCACGACTTGGAGCGTCCCGTCATCGGCTTTGATGATTGCGGCATCGAAGGTGCCGCCGCCGAAGTCATATACGAGCCAGTAGGCCTTTCGATCATCGACTTGAAACCCGAATGCCAGGGCCGCCGCGACGGGTTCCTGAAGCAACGGGCTCTCATGCAACCCCGCCAATCGCGCCGCTTTGGCAGTGGCATCGCATTGGTGCAGTTCGAACGCCGCCGGCACGGTGATCACCGCCGCGTTGACGTTCTCGCCCCGGATATTTTGGGCGTCCCCGCAGAGCGACTTGAGGACCTCCGCGGAAAGCTCCTCCGGTTGCCGCGACAGTCCGCTGGCCTTGAATGCATAGGCGTAGTCGGTACCCATCCGACGCTTGAATTCCCCATACGCATCGTCCGGGTAATCGATCAGTAGATTTCTCGCCCGTTCGCCGACGTGAAGTGCCTTGCGTATCCCCACCACCGATGGGGTGATGTCGGCATTGTTATTGTTCTTTAAAATATCGACACCCACTCCGTTGACCACGGCTATCGCGCTATTGGTCGTCCCAAGGTCGATGCCAAAGTCGATCGTGGATCGCGTCATGTTTCACCTTGCATGGGGTCCTGCGGCGTTCCGACGATCACTTCGCCCATTTGCAGCATTTCCTGTCTCCAGTAGACCGTCGGTCTTAGCGTCTCGATGATCGTATCCCGCGCAAGGCCGGGGGTTGGCTGCGTCGCGATGACTTTAAGGGGCATCCCGTAATCAAAAATTTCGTGATCGTGACTTACGATGCGGATTTCCATATCCTGAAGACGGCGAAGGACCGCATCGACATGTCGGTAAGATCGTTTCGTCTCTTCCCTGGGCTCGCCCTTCTCGTCGAGCATTTTTTCTCTCGCTTTCCACGCGTTCGTCGCAATGTCGGCGAGTCCGCGGATGAGCACCCCGAGAGCCTCGGGCGCGAGTTCGATGGCCGCGCCACCCCGCGGATTCCAGGCGGTCTCAGTGACAGCGCCGCTCCTTGCTATTGCGAACCGGATCTTCATGACACGTCTCTCCGCACGATATGCATGCTACCGCTCTATTCCGGGCGCCCGAGGCGCTGCAGCTTGTCGTTATATTGGTCGATCGCCGTGTGGATTACCTGCACCTCGTGCCGGTCTCGTTCGAGAAGCCCCTTGTATCGCCGGATCAATCGATTCAGGTTGGCGTCCTGGGCACGGCCCCGTTGCAATTCCGCCTGGTACGCGGCAACGCGGCGGTTGTAACTGCTGACCGCCACCGGATCCGTTTGATCCACGCTTGGTTGGGCTACGGTGAGTTCGGTTTTCATCGACTGGACGCGCCTCGCGATGTCATCCACCGCAGCCCGTTCACGGTCAATCCTCTCCCCCAATGATTGAAGTTTTCCGGACAGCGCGCGCTCGGTGGCCTGCTGATGGCGTATGGCCTGTTCGTCCGCGCGGGGTTCCGAAGCATATTGTTCAGGACCCAGATAGGTATTCTTTCCAAATGTCGCGTCGTCCGCCGCTGGCTTAGGGTCCGTCCCAGGCGTGTCGACCGGCACGGGCCCCGGCGGCGGCGACGGACTCGCGGGCGGTGCCGCGGTCATGTTGGCCGTCGGGGACGGCGGCGCAGAGTTCTCGGGCGAATTGAAAACCCCAATTAATGCAAGAATAACCACCAGGCCGCCAGTCGCTGCGCCCCACCGGAGAGCCTTCTTCAAGCGGGCCGTTTTTTGCCCTTTGACCAGCGATGCGAGGGTTTGCCCATCCTCTTTCAGCCGCGCAATCAGCGCAGGCTCCTCGGCGAAGTGCGCGGCGAGCAGCCGGGCCGCCTCGGCAGTCTTCGCGTCCCTGTCGTTGTTCCATGCTGCAACCGAGAGCTCTCTTAGGAACCAGCCCAAGCGATTGTTGAGCTCCGTTCTAACATCCGGCACGTTCGCGAGGTCACTTTGCAGCGCATTCGCCTTTGCCGTGATTTCCCGCTGGAATTCCTTGAACTTGTACTGCGAAATCGCTGTTAACTTTTGAAGTTCTTCCAGGAGGCGAAGTAGCGGCTCGACCTTCTCCCAGGCTAGATTCGAAAGACCAATTTGCAGATTGCTTGCGACTTTCACGCAAAGTTTTTTGCCACGCGCCAACGCTTCACATTGTCGCAGTATTTCGATCGCCGCCGCGTTCTTCGCCGTCGTGGTTTGATAGGCGACCGCCGCGGTCACGACGACCTCGACGAGATCATCGACGCTTGTGTTCTGCTGCGGGGCGTCGGGGTCGGTGATGATATCAACGAGTTCGACGTATAGCCTCGCGAGTGGCAGCAACTCCCCCGCTATTTCGTTAGCGGTCTGTGGCGAGGTTTCGATGCGCTGGTGGGCAACCGCGATTCGCGGCCGAAACTTATTGCGTAACTCAGTGGCGACGAGCTCCCGAAAACGGTTGTCGGTTACCGGAGCGGAATTCGAGTCCAAATAAAGACTCGTATGCAGGAGGAGTTGATACCCCCGGCCACCTAATTCGGCATACCGAATCGCGAGACGAACATTGATCAGCGCAATTGCGTCGGGTAGCGCCGCCCGTAGGCTTTGAACACGGCTGAGCCGTATTCGCGGATCATCGAGCTTACGGATCAGGGCCGACACGTGCGACCAGAAGCCTTCGTCGGTCGCGAGGCGTTTCCATCGCCGTAGGCAGGAGTTCCAACATTTGGCGAGGGTCTCGCGGTTCTTTTGATGGCCTGGGCTCAGATCGAGCTCGCGCTCGAGATCGAGCGCGGTCAGGTGCCAGCGCACGGCCAAGTTATGAGTGGCGGCACTGCCGAGCGTTGGCGAGCTCTCGACGGCACGCCACAGACGCTCGCTGACGGCGGTATTGCCATCGGCGAGCGCCGCGAGCGCCGCGTCACTGCCGTCGTTGGCGGGATCCAGCGGCCAAAACCAGAAAAGTTCGTCCACCAAGCGGGTCTCGGGATCGCGTAGGCGCTTTTCGGCGTCCCGTATCGTGTCGATCGTCGGCGCTGGCTTGAGACCGAATGCCTTGGGCAAGGCATCCGGCAGATCCCCGAGGTCGGCGCGAACCCCGAGATCCGCGATTTTCTTGGCGATCTGCCTCGCGGAGGCGCCGTATCTCAAACCCGTGATTCGAAAAGCGTTCTCGCGATAGAGATCCGGTCCGATCCCGGCGAGCATTTCGCTTTGATCGCACGAAGCGGTTGATCCCGCTCCGCCAAGGTGATCGGCATCTGGAGACGTAGCCATGTTACATGCTGATCCCGCGGCGCCATAGCTTGACTCGAGGCTCGAACTTTTCCCTCAAGGCAAGCGAACGATTGAACGCTTCTTCCATCAGGTCGGCGGCTTCCGAAAGCCGTCCGACCTTGCTGAGCTCGACAGCCCGCTCGGACATTGCTCGGGCCTTATCCTCGTCGCCGACCGACGGTGCCCCGAAGATCAGCTTCGAGAATTCGCTACTCACGGAAGATGCCGGTGCTGCTGCGAGCGGCGCCGCGTTGGCGAGACGCTCCAGATCCTCCAGGAAAGCGCCGGCGTTCGCGTAGCGTCGGGTGGGCTGCTTACTCAGCGCCTTCATGACGATCTCGTCTACGCCCCGTCCAGCGTCCGGATTGATGCGCGACGGAGGCACTATCGGGGTCTCGAGCATCGCTTCCGAACGCTGGGTCACGGGGGTCTGGATGTCGAGCGGCAGTCGATCGGTCAGCAGCAGATAGAGCGTCGCGCCGATCGCCCAGACATCGGTCGCCGGCGAGTCCGCCTTGCGGTCGCTGAAAGCCTCGGGCGGTTTGAATCCGAGGGTCCCCGCGGTCGTTGCGAGCAGGGTCAACGGATTCACCTTCTTGGCGAGGCCGAAATCGCCGACTCGAGCCCTCAGGCCGTCTATCTCGTAGCCGACCAGAATA
>JAJYAH010000651.1 GCA_021779635.1 Pseudomonadota bacterium
GTACGCAGCTCCACCAGCTCGTTGGTCAGCAAGTGCCTGAAGCGATACAGCGCCTGGCCCTTTATGACCAGAAACTTCTCAGTTTTGGTGTGGTGGTAGTGTCCGCCACGGGTAATGCCAGGGTGCGCCGTAAAGTAACTGAACTGGCCGCAATCAGGGGTCTTGAGCATTTCCACAAACACGCCACGCTGGTCGCCGTGCGACAGCACCTCGTAGCTGAAACGCTCCTTGGGCAGGTAGCTCACATATGTAGCGTACAGAGCCCGCACCAGCCCCGTGCCCACCCGCTCGGTTTGCAAGCTAGTGCCACGGCAAGCGTCAAAAGCCTTGATTTGCTCGGCCAGTTCGCCATCGATGTTCTCGACCCGCTCGACGAAAGAACGAATGCGGCCGCCGGGAATGGTGATGTCAGACATGGTGCCTCTTTGCTGAATGAGACCGTGAAAATGACCGCAAAGAAATAACCAATGTGTTAACCCAGAAAAACCAAGCTAAAAGGTGCTTAATGGCACTAAGACCAAGCCTTCTGCAGCGACACAGGTTGGCGCACATATGCGACGACGATCACAAGAAGCGTCGCACGAGACCGTTTTAATTCTCGGCGACCCTGTCTGTAGCCTGTTGAATAGGACAGTTTCTTCTTGGAAGCGGAAATCCTCGAACGTGATGCCCGCTGATTAAGAGACAGCCACGGACTGAGAATAATCAATGACTTGCAGGTCGCACCTGCGGGCTTATCGAGTAGAAGACGGGCATTCGTCGCACTATCCTTTCGCGCGGCATGGTAGAGTCGCCTCCTCTCGTTAATGAAAGCCTCGATATTTAGACCGCCCGCCACTGCAGGAGTGAATACGGAGGATCGGAATCCGGATGATGCTCGAACAAACCTTCGATCGTCGACCCAATCACGACCGATTGCATCGGATCGCCGAGCAAATTGCCGACCATGCGAATGTCGCCCGCGTGAGGCAACGTCACGAGTACCGCGAGATAAGGACCATGCTGCCGCAACGCCGCGTGTGATGGATGCCACACGCGCTCCCAGCTAAAGATACGACCCCGAGGTTCGACTTCGGTCCATTGGACATCGAAGGCGTGACATTGATGACAGATCCACTCCGGCCCGAATTGCCAAGTCTGGCATTGGCTACAGCGCTGCACCATGAGCCGGTTTTGACGTAGTCCCGCCCAATACGGAGCAGACAGACCATCGGGCTCCGGCACCGGAATCGGCAGGCCGGAAGGAAGATAGGTCGAGCTCTCATTGCCTGTCACAGCGTCGCTCCCGAGCCGAGAAGAAGGTTACTTGCCGGCGTGACCATCGGGCCGCCGATCACCATGGCGACGTCATTCCGCGTTGCCTGGCTCGTCGAGGTGCCGCGCACCTGACGAACCGCCTCGAGCACAAGCTCGAAGCCGTGCATGTAGCATTCGGCAAGATTGCCGCCGCTGGTGTTGAGGGGAAGCCGGCCATTCGGCGCAATCAGGTTCTCGAACGTCAGAAAGTCATTGGCTTCCTCCGGTCTGAAAAAGCCGTGCTCCGCCAATGCCATGACGACGCCCCCGGTGAAATTCTCATAGGCCTGGACCACGCCAACATCGGACGGCCCGAAACCCGCCATGCGATAAAGCTCCGGGGCCACCGTCTCGAAGCTCGCGCTGGCATAGAGGGGCGCATTGTGGGCCAAGGCGCCGGCGCGGTAGCCGGAGCCGACCGCCGCACCCAGCAAGTAAACGGGTTTTTGCCGAAAGTCTTTTGCCCTGTCCGCGCTCACCATTATGAGCGCGGCGGCGCCGTCGTTTTCCATGCAGCAGTCGTATAGGTGAAACGGTTCGACGATCCAGCGCGACGCATCGTACTTCTGCTCATCCAGGGGCTTGCCATGCATCACCGCACGCGGATTCGACTGTGCGTGATGATACGAGGCGAGCGCTATGGCGCGGAGCGCCTCCTGCCGCACGCCATGCTCGTGCATGTAGCGCTGCACCCGCATGGCGAAGCGCTGTGGCGGCGCCAGCACGCCATAAGGCATCAGATAGGCTCGCTCGCCGGAGATCGTATCGATTCCGGTAGTTTGTCCGAACCGGCCATATTGCCCTTGCGCCAGCGAACGAAACACCACGACGCAGTCCGCTAACCCGGCGACCATGGCGGCCGCGCCGTTGGCGACCGCCGCACAACACCCGCCGCCCCCACCACCCCACTGCATCGTTGCGGAGCGAAGCCGATGGATGCCGAGCGCGGCCGCCAGCCGCGAGGCGTCATTGCGATCGTCGCTGTAGGACGCAAAGCCATCGATCTCGCGAGGATCGAGCCCCGCATCTGTGCACGCTGCAAGTATCGCCTTCAACGCGAGCTTGAATTCCGCATCGGGAGACGCACCGTGACGATAATAATCGGTTTCACCGATACCGATGACGGCCACGCGCCCCCTGAGCGAACGGTCTGCCGAGACCGTCATCAGGCGCGCACTTTTGACGGCGTTTGCTTGCGCGCGAGTTCACCGAACGCGCCCGCTTCAGCGAGCCGCCCCAAGTGGTCCTCATCGTGACCGAGGACGTCGCGGAGCACCTCACCCGTGTGCTGACCGACCGAGGGAGCCGCCACGGGGTCGACGATCGGAGTGCGGGAATAACGGATCGGCAGCGCCAGATTGGGGACCCACCCTCCGCGCTGATCAGGGATGCGTGTGACCAGTTGACGCTCTCGCGCCTCCGGCGACCGAATGGCTTCACCGACGCTGCGCACCTGGCCGCACGGGACGCCGGCGGCCCGCATCCGCTCCTGCCAATAGGGCCATGTCTGCTCGCCAAAGGCCTTGCCGAGGATCGCGAAGAGTTCCTCTCGCCGTCGGATTCGATCCGGCGGCGTCGCATAGGCTGGGGCAGACGCCAGGTCCTCGCGACCGAGCACCTGCGACATCAGGCGCTGGAAAATCTTGTCGTTGCCGCAGTTGATATAGAAGGTGCAGTCGGAGGCCTGGAATACGCCGGACGGACAGGTATCCGGGCTCGTATTGCCGTTCCGCTTTGGATCCTTTCCGGTGAAGAGGTGCTGCATCGTGGCGTAGCCCGTCATCAAAACGGCGGTGTCGAACAGCGAAACCTCGACGGCCTGGCCAAAGCCGCTGCGCTCACGCGCCACGAGCGCTCCAAGTATCGCGTTGCACGCCATCATCGCCGTGGAGATGTCCATGACCGGCGACAGCGCCCGCACGCCTTCACGGTCCGCGTAGCCGTTCATGGAGACGAATCCGCTTTCCACCTGCGCGATCGGATCGAAGCCAAGGCGATCCGCGAACGCGCCATCGCGCCCGTAGGCCGAAACGGAGCAATAGATGATTTCGGGTTTGAGCTTGCGGCAACTCTCGTAGTCGAGGCCGAACCGCTGCATCACGCCGGTGGAGAAATTCTCTACGACAACGTCAGCCATAGTGATTAGCTCGCTGGCGATCCGCAGGCCTTCCGCCGACTTGAGATCGATCGCGACGCTTCGCTTGTTACGATTGGTCCAGACGAAGGGGGCGCCGAGCTTGAGGTCAGAATTGACCGGCGGATAGCGGCGAAGGTCGTCGCCCCGATCGGGCGGCTCGATCTTAATCACGTCCGCTCCCATGTCGGCCAGAACCATCGTGGCCAGCGGCCCCGCGATGAAATGCGAGAAATCCACCACCCTGATCCCCTCCAGCGCTTTTGGCGCATTGGCGGGGCGAGGTGCGTACTCGGGAAATTCCGCTGCAAGCTGATCCAGCATTGTCATGTCCACCTGTTTGTTATGAAGCGCCTGTCACCCGTTCTTCGGTTGATCGACCAGCGCGCACCCGCCATCGTCGAGAGGCCGAAATGCCTGAGGTCCGCTCAGTACGCCGACCTGCTCCAGGAGATCCCACTTGCTCTTCGATGTAGCCGGGGATTTTGCTTTCAGAATGTACATGTTGTGGATGGCTCGGCCGTCGGAGCGAACCACCACCGGTCCGAACAGGTCGTCATCGATCGGTGTTCGCTTCAATCTACGGATGACTAGTTGGGCGTCATTTGTGCCAGCCGCAGCGGCAGCATTCAGATAGGCCAGAACGGAAGAATAGACCCCAGCATGAAAAGCGGTCGGTGACTGCCCGTGCTGCCGCGTGCTGAATCTCGATGACCAAGCGCGAGCTGCATCGTTTGAATTCCAATAGAACGGCTCCGTGATGATCAGGTCCTGCGAGACGGCAAGACCGCTGGACTCGATATCATTGATCGTCGTCAGCAGCGCTGCGAAGGTACGGCCCTGCTGTTTGAGCCCGAACTCCGAAGATTGCTTGATCAGGTTGACGGTGTCCGCACCGGCGGTCGCAAATGCAATCACATCGGCCCCAGAGGCATTCGCCTGTAGAATGAAAGACGCGTAGTCGGCGGTATTGATGGGAACATCGACGGCCCCCAATACGGCGCCGCCGCCCGCTTTGATGATCGCAATACCATCGCGAACCATGGATTTACCGAGCGCGTTGTCGGTCGCGATGAAGTACCATTTTTTGCCGCCATGATGGACGAGATAGTCGCCGATCGCATGGAACGCGGCCCAAGTATAGAACGT
>JAJYAH010000652.1 GCA_021779635.1 Pseudomonadota bacterium
GAAGCTTGATCGCGGCCACTTGATCGCACCGGTGCCCTGGCCAATCCAGAGCAGCCCGATGGCGAGTGCGAGAAAGCCAACGACAAGGAGCAATTGGCGCATGGAGGTTTCCTCGCTCATGTTGGCTGCGCGGCAGGTTGCGCAACGGTCGTCAGACTGACGCGCTCCCCGATCCGGGGCAAGAGCATACCCTCGCGCCAAACCACGCTAGAGCCTCCGTTCCGATAGAATCGGAACGGAGGCTCGATGTCTTTAATTTGACGCGTTTTCTTTACGCCAACCGGTATCCACTTCGCTGGAAAACGCTCTAATCAGGCGCGAAGGCACAAAAAAAGCCCCGGACAATGCCGGGGCTTTTCGAGAAGAGACTGCGTCGGAAGATCAGTACTTCGCGACGACCGGTCCGGTCCAGTTGAAGCGATAGACCAGCGAGGTGCTGACCGTCTGCACCAGCGGCTTGAAGTTGATATCGAAACCTGTGGACGCGTTCGTACCATCGACAAGGATGTTGACGTTCTTGTTGTCGTAGTACGCCGCACGGTATTCGGTCTTCATGAACCAGCCCGGGGCGGAAATGCCGAAGATGTCCAGATTGTTCTCGACGCCGCCGCCGACGAACCAGCCCTGGGTGTTGAAGCCACCGGTGTGCAAGCCGATCGGCCCAGCGGTAACCGGGTTGAACAGGGTCGCGCCGTCCCATTCCGAGCCGGTATAGCCGGCATTGACGTACGAAAACACGTTCGGCGCTACCAGATAACCGATGCGAGCACCCACGGCCCACGTATCCTTCAGTTTTTCATCGCCAACAATCCCGGCCGCCGAAATCGAACCCTTCATGCTGCCAAACTGGCCATCGCCGAAAATGCCGAACACCCACCTCTGGCTGAACTGCCAATCGTAACCCAAACCGGCAGTTCCGAACCAGCCGTCGCCACCCTGCTTGTTGTTTACGCAGAGAACGCAAGGACCCCCACCAGCCACGTTAACGCCGGTATCCGCATCCCAAACGCCACCGCCCGCGCCGCCGAATATGTAGAACCCGGTCCAGCTCGGGGTTGCGACAGCAACCGGAGCCTTCGAATAGGCCGGAGCAGCGGGAAGGTCGGCGGCAACGGCCGATCCCGTGAACGCTGCGAGTGCCGTCAGCGCGAGCACAAATTTCTTCATTTCAAACCCTCAACAAGGGGTGCGATTGCACCGAATCCTGAAACCCGTTCCCAGATTTATAGCCTTTTTTGGCCAAAATGCTGTTGCTGCGCAGGCACACCCGCCGGAAAACGGTCCGGGGAGGGGCGGAACAGCCATGAAGGCCGATAACGCGCTCAAATCGGCGGCCTCTCCTGCGGCGAAATGTCTGCCGCGGTCACCGCCGGCCGTCTAGACGTCCAGCAAATCCTCGCGGGCGAATTCCGCCTTGTCGGAAATGAACGCAAACCGGGCTTCGGGCTTGGTTCCCATCAGCCGATCGACGGAATCCGCGGTTCCGTCGCGGTCTTCGGTCAGCAGCACCACTCGCAGCAAGGTGCGCTTGGCCGGATCCATGGTGGTTTCCTTGAGCTGGGCCGGCATCATTTCGCCGAGGCCCTTGAAGCGGCCGACATCGACCTTGGCATTGGCATTGAACTCGCTCTTCAGCAGCGCATCCTTGTGGGCATCGTCGCGGGCGTAGACCGTCTTGCTGCCGTGGGTGAGGCGATACAGCGGCGGCACCGCTAGGTAGAGATGGCCCTGGTCGATCAGCGGCTGCGTCTGCCGATAGAAGAACGTGATCAGCAGCGAGGCGATATGCGCGCCGTCGACGTCGGCATCGGTCATGATGATGATGCGCGAGTAACGCAGATCCTCTTCGCGGTAATGTGGGCCGATGCCGCAGCCGATCGCCTGCATTAGATCGGCAAGTTGCGCGTTGGCGGTAAGCTTGTCCTTGGTGGCGGAGGCGACGTTGAGGATCTTGCCGCGCAGCGGCAGGATGGCCTGGGTCTTGCGATCGCGCGCCTGCTTGGCGCTGCCGCCGGCGCTGTCGCCCTCGACGATGAACAGCTCCGAGCCTTCGGCCGCGGTGTCGGTGCAGTCAGAGAGCTTGCCGGGCAGGCGCAGCTTCTTCACCGCGGTCTTGCGCGAGATCTCTTTCTCGGCGCGGCGTCGCAGCCGCTCGTCGGCGCGTTCGACCACGAACTCCAGGAGTCTGTTGGCCTGGACCGGGTTGCCGGACAACCAGTGGTCGAACGGGTCCTTGATCGCCTGCTCGACGATGCGCTGCGCTTCGGCGGTCGCGAGCCGGTCCTTGGTCTGGCCCTGGAATTCAGGCTCGCGCACGAATACCGACAGCATCACCGCGGCGCCCACCATGACGTCCTCGGAGGTGATGCTGGCGGCGCGCTTGCCCTGGCCGACGCGTTCGGCGTGATCCTTCAGCCCGCGCAACAGCGCGCTGCGCATGCCCGATTCATGGGTGCCGCCGTCCTGCGTCGGCACGGTGTTGCAATAGGAGGACAGAAAACCGTCGGCATCGGCGGTCCACGCCACCGCCCATTCGCAGGCGCCATGGGCGCCGACGCGTCCGGATTTGCCGGAGAAGATATCCGGGTGCACCAGGGTGTCGGCATGAACGGCGGCGGCGAGATAGTCCTTCAGTCCACCGACGAAGTGAAAGGTGTCCTCGGCGGGCACGTCGTCCACGCCCTTCAGCAGCTCCGGGTCGCAGCGCCAGCGGATCTCGACGCCGCCGAACAAATAGGCCTTGGAGCGGGCCATCTTGAACAGGCGCTGCGGCTTGAAGGAGGCCTTGGCGCCGAAAATCTCGGTGTCCGGTCTGAAGCGGATTTTGGTGCCGCGGCGGTTGTTGACCTTGCCGAGGTCTTCGAGCTTGCCCTTCGGGTGGCCGCGCTCGAACGACATGCCATAGAGCTTTTGGCCGCGGGCGACTTCGACCTCGAGCCGGGAGGAGAGGGCATTCACGACGGACACGCCGACGCCGTGCAGGCCGCCGGAGGTCTCGTAGACCTTGGAGTCGAATTTGCCGCCGGAATGCAGCGTGCACATGATGACTTCGAGCGCCGATTTTTTCGGAAATTTCGGATGCGGGTCGACCGGAATGCCGCGGCCATTGTCGGTGACGGTCAGGAATCCGTCGGCGCCCAACTCGACCTCAATGAAGGAGGCATGTCCGGCCAGGGCCTCGTCCATCGCGTTGTCGATGACTTCGGCGAACAGATGGTGCAGCGCCTTTTCGTCGGTACCGCCGATGTACATGCCGGGGCGGCGGCGCACCGGCTCGAGGCCTTCCAATACCTCGATGTCGCGGGCGGTGTAGCCGGCTTCGGCGCTGGAGGCGCGGGACGCGACCTTAAGCGGGGCCCGGCCTTTCGGTTCCGCGGCGCCGAACAGATCGTTCGTCGCTTTGGTTTTAGTAGCTGATTTCAATGGTTTGGACATATCTTTTCATGTGTTTCACGCGCGGCAGGCGCGGCGAATCGATTCCCCTGACTATGCCACGGTTGGGCTTAAAAAGTGACGGCGGGCGCTGCCAGGGAGCTCAATCGTACGAGGTCCGGAACACGATCACTCCAAACAGGGCCACCGCTGCCACCACAATCAGAGACCCCACGATCGGCAACACAATCAATGAGGGGCCTTTCAGGATCACGATGGCAACGCCGATCGGAAACAGGATGCTGCCGACGATGTGCAGCCAGCCCTGAATTTTGGCCAGCGCGCTGCCACCGGCGGCAGGAATCAGTCGGTAGTAGAGTCCGAACAGGAACAGCAACACGCCGCCGACCAGGTTGAGATGCGCGTGCGCCGCCTGAAGCGTGAAGTCCTCCCGGATACCCATCGCGATGCCGGCCAGCATTCCGATCAGCAAAACAACCACGCTCACGCGCATCATCAACGATCCGATCATTCGCTTTTCCTTACAGGTTTCCTTGCGGATTTCCTCGGGTTAGATGGGGAATTGAAAGCCGGCCGGGAGCGGCTGAATTCACGACTCATGTCCGCCTTTGTGACTTGCTTGTCGGGCGAGGGGCTGGCTTACCTGAACTTAAGCGCCGAATCCCGAGGAAAGTTCAAGGCCAAGAGGCCGTGGAAGGGCATTTCGTTAATGGAAGATTTTGCGCATGCTCTGGCCGACTTCGTGCGAGACCATTCGGCCTGGGCCGCACCGATCGTTCTGGTGCTGGCGTTCGGTGAATCGCTGGCCTTTATTTCATTGCTGATTCCGGCCTGGGGGGCGCTGGTCGCGATCGGCGCGCTGATTGGCGCCAGCGGCATCAGCTTCTGGCCGGTCTGGATTGCCGGCGGCATCGGGGCAGCCCTCGGCGATTGGGTCTCTTACTGGTTCGGCTTCCGATACAAGGAACACGTCGCGCAGATGTGGCCGCTCTCGCGCTATCCGGAGATTCTGCCGCGCGGGGAAGCCTTCGTGAAAAACTGGGGCGTGCCGAGCATTTTCATCGGACGATTTTTCGGACCGCTGCGGGCCTCGGTGCCGCTCGCGGCCGGGATATTCGAGATGTCGTATTGGCGTTTTCAAATCGCCAATTTCGTCTCCGCGCTGGTATGGTC
>JAJYAH010000653.1 GCA_021779635.1 Pseudomonadota bacterium
CGGGCCCCGGCCAACTGGCGAAACTCGCGAAACACAGCCTCGCCGCCGGTGAAGCTCAACACCAGATCGAACTCCCCGAGACCCTCGGGGCCTATATAGAAAACGGGTTCGCCGGCCTTCAGCTTTGCCAGCGTGATCGGCGTATCGAGGTCGTAAAAGACACGTAAAGGCCGCGAGCAGTCGAAGAGAAGCCGGCCGGCAACTCCAGCATCCGGGCAGTACGAGCTGATGATGACGGCATCGGCCTCGGCTGCATCGCTCTCTGCTTGCCCCCTGATATCCTCCCAGCGGCCATAGAGTTGAAGACGGCCGCCCGGCAGCTCATGCAGATCCCTGGCGCCGGCGTAATAGGCCACGTCTCGCTCGAAGAAGACGATGTCGTGTCCCATCCGGATAAGATTCTTGCATAAGCCGCGCCACAGTGTTGCGTGGCCATTGCCCCAGGAAGACGAGATCGTAAGTCCGAAGATGACGATCTTCACGCGGCAGCCCTTTGATTGATTCGGGAGATGCGCGCGCCGGTACGATCGAAGCACAGCGTGCTGACACTGGCCGGGTCCACAGCGATCGCCAGGAAATCGTCAAGCGCGATCTTCCCATAGTGCAGCAGCGCCGCACGGATCGGCTCGGCATGGCTGACGATGAGCACGGCCCCGTCCTGCGGGTCGCTACGGAGGCTCTCGATATGGTGCACAACGCGCTGTTGCAGGCATTGCATGCTCTCGCCATTAGGCGGGCAGCCGGTCCCGCGCCGACTGTTCCAAAGCTTCCAGGCAGGATCCTCGTGAAGCTCGGCGAATGTGCGGCCGGTCCAGTCGCCGAGATCGATTTCATCGAAGGCGCCCACGATCTCGACCGGAAGGCCGAGATGCCACGCCAGAATGGTGGCCGATTGCCGCGCCCGCCTTTGCGGGCTGGATTGAATGACGGACACGTCATCGGAAATACAATCGACACACGCCGCCATCTGCCGGCGGCCCAGCTCATCCAGCGCGACGCCCTCCATGCGTCCGCAGAGCACGCCTGCGAGCAGAGCATGATGACCATGACGAACCAGATGAACAGCTTTCGCCATCGTCAGTCCTTGGCATCAATGAAGGCCCGCGTTTGCAGGCGGGCTTCTTCGTCACTGAATTGCTGGGGCGGAGACTTCATGAAATAGCTGGAGGGGCCGCCCAGCGCTCCGCCGAGACCACGGTCCATCGCAAGCTTGGCGCATCGCACCGCATCGATGACCACGCCCGCGGAATTCGGCGAGTCCCAGACCTCCAGGCGAACTTCGGCACTCAACGGCACGCCGCCGAACGTGGTCCCTTCCAAACGGATATAGGCGAGCTTGCGATCGGTAAGCCAAGGGACATGGTCGCTTGGCCCGACATGAATATTGCCTTCTTCGAGGGGGACCGCGAACTGGCTGGTAACGGCTTGTGTCTTGGACACCTTCTTGGAAGCCAGCCGCTCGCGCTCAAGCATGTTTTTGAAGTCGGTGTTCCCACCGAAATTCAGCTGGTATGTCCTGTCGAGCCGTACCCCGCGTTCCCTGAACAGGTTGGCGAGTACGCGGTGCAGGATAGTAGCGCCGACCTGGCTCTTGATATCGTCACCGATCACAGGCAGCCCGGCTTGTTCGAAGCGTTTGCGCCATTCAGGATGCGAGGCGATGAATACCGGGATGCAATTGACGAAGCCGCACCCGGCTTCGATGGCGCGCCGCGCATACCATTCGCTGGCCTGCTGCGATCCGACCGGCAGATACGAAATCAACACGTCGGTACGCGATTTCAGGAGCACGTCGGTGACGTCGCATTCTGCGCAGTCGGAAATCGGAATGTCTTCTTCGAGGTAGCGTCCGATGCCGTCCATCACCGGGCCGCGCTGCACGACAACGCCGGTGCTCGGGACCGAGGCGAAATGATGCGTGTTGTTCGGTCTTTGGTAGATCGCATCGCCCACATCGCGACCGACCTTGTTCGCATTGACGTCAAAGGCGGATGATATCTGGATATCGCTGACGTGGTAACCGCCGAGATCGGCGTTCATGAGGCCGGGCACCGGTTCATTCGCCTCGGCATTCCGGTAATAGGTAAGGCCTTGCACGAACGAACTGGCGCAATTGCCGACCCCGATGATGCCGACGCGAACGCGGCGCCTGTCTTGAAGCCGTGAGTGCATCGGTGGTCTTGCTCCAGCCAAACGTAAGTACCTCGCGAACGTGTGGCAGAAGGCTTCGTTCCTGTCGCGCGCCGGGGCTAGGCGGCCAAGCGGAGAAATTGTCCGGCAAAATCCAAAAATCTTAATCCATGATAAGTCGCGGCGATCCGGCGAAGGAACGTTCCTGGAAGAAGATGATGAAGAAGCTTGCCGGAAGGCGGCGCGAGCGGGATGCCGATAAGAACGAAATGCCGCGGGCCGCGTTGCTCTTGTTGAATTGCGATCGATTCCAAACCGGATCTATCGAGGCGCGGAGGCAACGATGAGTGAGAGCCACACCACCACTGATCACGGTGTCATTCTCAAGTGGGTGACGGAGCGACAGGGTCGTCCGGCGACAGTGAAGGCCACGGAAGAAGATGATGGGCACGCGGGTATTCTGCGGATCGATTTCGGTCCGAAGGACGAACGACTCGATGAAATCGAGTGGGACGAATTCTTCCGCAAGTTTGACGATTCCGATCTCGCCTTCCTGTACCAGGACCGGACCAAGGAAGGCAAAGTCAGCCGTTTTCACAAGTTTGTTCGGCGGTGAAGCTGTCGGCGCTGGGCCGAAGCGCTTTCGATCAAAAGCGCGACGAGCGGTCTCGCGAATGGATTGCCGCCGTGAGGGCCGGAGATTTCGCGCGGGCCTGGGAAATCAGCGATGCTGATCTGGCAACGATCGGTGCAGCTGCGGTCAAGCACGAAGGACCGCGTCATTTCCAGCGGATCTGGCGCGGCGAGCCGCTTGCCGGAAGGCGCGTTCTCGTCCGCTGCTATCATGGGTTGGGCGATACTATCCAGTTTTCCCGCTTTATGTCGCCGCTGCGAGCAATCGCAAGCCAGGTTATCGTCTGGTGCCAGCCTGAGTTGTTGCCGCTGATTGCTGCCGTCGCTGGCGTCGACCGCGTCTTGCCGCTGCATAACGGGACGCCCGAAGCCGAGTTCGACGTTGATATCGAGATCATGGAAGTCCCGCACGCGATCCGGGCGACCCGCGAGCAGGTCGAGATGCGCTGTCCCTATCTTCGTCCAACCCAGGCCGATGATTCGGAAGAGTGTATCCCGACCGGTGTCGTCGCGATCGGAGTGATGTGGGATGTGGGTGACTGGGATCGCCGTCGAGTGATACCTGCGGGTCTGCTCCGTCATCTCAATCACCCACGTGCGCAACTCTATTCGTTGCAAAGGGGAAATGTATTCGAAGCCGTGCGGGAAATCGGAGCCATCGATTTCAGCACGCCGCACATCGATGTCCTCGCGTCCAGGCTGCAGAAGCTGGATCTCTGCATTTGCCCGGACACCATGATCGCGCATCTGTCGGCTGCATTGGGATGCGAAACTTGGGTCATGTTGCATGCGGATTGCGACTGGCGGTGGCCGATAATCGGCAGCACGACGCTGTGGTATCCCTCGGCGCGGCTGTTCCGTCAGAATGTTCCGGGCGACTGGCGCAGTGTCGTAGCGGAGATTCGCTCAGCCATATCAAGGAAGGTCGGGCAGGCTGAAGCGATCAATAAACTTATGGCTCAGCAAAGCAGCGGGAGTGCCGATGCTTTCGGCGGCGAGGATGGCTCCTGCAATTGAGCATAGTTCGGTACGACCGGGACACGCAGGCCGAGGTAGCCCGCATCAAAGCGTGCGAGTCGGGAAAGAGTCTGCCAATCATCGATGGTAATGGTCCGCGATTGCCACGTGAGCAATTGTCTGCGGCGCAATTCCTGGATGACGCGATTGGTATGCACCGGCGAAATCGCGCAGGCCGATGCCAGGTCGGATTGGGTGAAAGGTGAGGGAAATCGGCCGCCGGCAGCAAGATCCACCACCCATAGTCGGACAGCTATTTCGCAAAAAAGGTGCGCCACGCGGGTCAGCGAATCCCGGCTGCCCAGATTGACGATCCAGTTGCGCAAACAGGCGATATCGGAATGGACCAAAAGCTGGAGTGCCCGGTGCAGGCTTGGCGAGACCGACGAGATTTCGTGAAAAAAGGCATGCGGCACGAAGGCGACAACCGCCGGGCCGAGCGAAGTCAGGTGGGCGTCGAGCTTTGTGCCAAACAGGGCATGAAGATCGGGCACATCGCCCGGTACATAGATCGATGTAATCTGTTGCTCATTTTGATCCTTCCAGCAAAGAAAGCCTTGCAGGAGCAGACAGCAGTGCGACGGGCTATCCCCTTTATGCCGCACCCTGTCACAGGAGCCAAAGTGGCCGATGGTCGAGGGCATCTTGGTCAGAAGTTCGAGGTCGCGGCCGGATAACTCCGCGACGCTTCCGAGGCGATCCGCGAGCTTGGTGAAAGCGAAGCCCTTCTGCATGATAGTACTCGTTTGACGCGTCGGATGGTCCTCGATGACGGCTGGCTGCGGC
>JAJYAH010000654.1 GCA_021779635.1 Pseudomonadota bacterium
AAAAGCGAAATAGAAGCTGTCGCCTGGACGAATGCCGAGAGCCCAGTAGCCGTAAGTCCACGACTCGCCGTATCGGACGGTGTCGTACATCGAGTAGGGGATTGCGAGCGGAACGCCAGTCGTTCCTGAGGTCTCTGCGTGATGCGC
Organism: Pseudomonadota bacterium; assembly: GCA_021779635.1. The sequence continues at coordinate 148 of JAJYAH010000654.1, forward strand.
AATGAAATCTTGTGGTAAACTCTGTGTCGGTCCGTACGGGGGGTGCTGGGCCTGGAGATGAATGAAATCGGCCTTGTCCGTGAGCGGGACCCTGGCCTTGAAGTCTGCAAGAGATTTGATGTCTTCGGGTTTTACGCCGGCAGCATCAAATCTGGCGCGATAGAACTTGTTGTGTTCGTAGACGAAGGCAAGCAATCGCCGGATTTTCCTGAGATGAAGTTCATCGAGCCGCTCGCGCGGCATCGTCTCGGTCAGCTCATTCCAGTATTTGCTCTTGCCAGCTTCCGCACTCAGAAATGCCAGCGCGTTCGACCTCATTTTCCATCCCTTCCTGACGAAAGAAACGCGCAGTCCATTTTCTGGATCTCATCGCGCGCGTTGCAATCATCGCATCGATCATCGTCCTTTGAATTGCGCCGGACGCTTCTCGAGGAACGCCTTTACGCCTTCGCGCGCATCCTCGCTGTTGAACAGCAGGTTCTGATGCGCTCGCTCCAAGGTGAGCCCTACCGCCAGTGATGATTCCAGCCCTTCGTTCAGAGAAAGCTTTGCATACCCCTGCGCCAGTGACGGTCCCTTCGCCAGTTTACCGGCATAGCCCATGACCTGCGTCATAAACACATCGGCGGGAAATAGCCGGTCCAGGATACCCCACTGATGCGCGACGTCTGGCTTGATGGTCTCGCCTGTTATCATCAGGTGTAGTGCGCGGCTTCGTTGAATTAAGCGCGGCAGGCGTTGCGTCCCTCCCATAGCCGGGTTCAAGCCTAGATTGATCTCACCCAAGCCAATCCCGTACTTACCTTCAGCTCCGAAGCGAAGGTCGCAGGCCAAAGCAAGTTCGAGCCCGCCTCCGATACAGTGACCGGCAACCGCAGCGATGAATATCTTGGGCGTATGCGCAATCATGTCCATGGTTTCATGGGCAACGATCAGTAAATTGGCGAATGAGGCGTTGTTCGACGTCTGCAATGTCGAGATATCGGCCCCGGCCGAGAAAAACTTCTCAAGCGCGCTGCGAATGACGACCACACGGACGGCATCGTCACGGCGGATGTTCGTGATGATATCTGCCAGTTCACGGAGGCGGTCGGTGTCGTAGGCATTGGCCGGAGGAGAGTTCAGCGTGATGACGCCAACCCCATCTGATTGCTCGAAGGAAATTTTCATAATCATACCCCTTATTCGGCCGTTACAAAAATCGACGATTGGCGTTGTTGTCCGGAACTTTAAAGCCGAGCTTCTCGATTTCCGGAATTGCCTCTTCGATATATTTCAGCCGAAGTTCGTTGTTGGTGTGGGATTTGATCCCCCACTTGACGTAAGCAGGCGAGTTTTTGCTCTCGGATTTTCCAAACATGTCCAGGGCGGCGGGCCACCACTTGGCGAGCAGGTCCTGAGCTGCTGCTTTGCCCTCTGGCGTCCTGCAAATTTCCTTGAGATGAAGAAAACCAGCGCGGGTATGAAATTCCTCGTCGGATTCCAAGCCGGGAGCGACCTGCGCCAGCGGTTCGTAACTGCTGCCTACCCACTCCACGCCGACATATAAGCCGACTCGGTCAATCAGCGCGTGGAACCAGGCGACATCGATCCAGTTTTCAAACGGAATGTGAAAAGCGTACTGCTTGATTTCCATGTGCTGGTTTGGGTCGGCGCCTAGGCCGGAGATAAGCTCAGCCACGATCTGGCCGTGATGAACTTCCTGACGCACGATTTCCGCTTCGATTTCCATTGCGCGGCCGTGTGGTGCGAATTTCAAACCGGCGTCGGCAATGCCGCCGAGAATTCTCCGGTACTCGGGGTTGCCGTTGTTTTCGAGGTGCTGCTTGAGCAGCAGGTTCACGAGCAAAGACCGGAACTCTTCCGGCATATTCGGGTCGTTCTGCTTGTACGTTACCCCGGTCGGCCCGAGATTGGTCGTATGATGTCCTCCCAGCATGTCTGCATTTCCTCGGTTTGAGTTTTCGTTTGACCCTTTCGCCAATTTGAGCCGGGGTCAATTAAATACCAGCCAGTCGGTTTTTTCATGAACTCGCTTCTATGTCAATGGACGGCAACAGGCTTTATTCCAGCCATTCTGGCTAGTACCATCTTAGCGGCGCGTTATGCTGTTGCTATCGCAAAGAAAAGTGCGTGCAGTCTAACGGCCGGGCTATCAAGCAGCGTCGACCTTGTCGGATCTTGTGATATCTATTGCCTGACTCTAACTAAAGGAGTGTAAGAAATCATTGATCAAACAAGAGCGGTGCCTTAAGCGCCTGTTTCATCAACGGCGCCGTTACCTTGCTGGCACAATTACTTTTCAGGGAATTGGCAACGACTATGAAACAACGTGATCGCCGGGAATTGAGCTACGAGACGCTGCTGCGAGCTGCTCAAGAGCTTCTTGTTTCTCAGGGCTTCCAACAAACAACGGTCGATCAGATCGCTGCCCGCGCGAAGATGACAAAGGGAGGCGTCTACTTCCACTTCAAGTCGAAGACAGAGATCCTTCTGAAATTACTTGATCGGACCGAACGGGTGGTCGTTGACCAGATGATCGAGGTGATCCGCAATTCAGGCCCAACGGCTCGGGAGAAGCTTGTGAATGTGATTCATAATCAGGCCATGCTCGGCACCACGCAGCGCGACGAAGTATTACTTCTGATTATGACCTCGCTGGGATCGAAATATCCGAGCAAGTTGATCGCAAACAAGGTCAACAAGATCTATGATAGGATGTACGATGCGATTGAGGAAATAATCGCCTTCGGACAGAAGAACAAGGAATTCGGGAACGACGTCCCAGCACATGAGGCGGCAGCAATCTTCATGGCCAGCCACGACGGCACGTTTCTAGAATGGCACCGGCGAGCAAAAAAGCTTGATGGACAAAAGCTCGTTCGCGCTCTTCGACAGATTACACTAAATGGCTTGCTCGCAAAATCACCGACGTGACGGCATCTGCCGAAAACCAGTTGTCGCGAGAACTCCTATATCACGGGTGGAAAATTGGCCGGACCACATTAATGTGATGTCGTCCGGCCAGAACGATTATTTCTGACTTTCGGATTTGGTGTAATCAGCTGATTGCTCTTTTACGACATTCCAAACATCGTCCTTAAAGCCCGCGATCCAGTCGGTCTGCGCCACCCATTTGTCGCCGTTCCACATCTCGATTCGCGTCTTGCCGCCGCCGCCATGATCCTGCGCCGTGACCGTGATCGGCGCGATCAGGCCATTCGCGTCGTAATTTTTTAAACTCTCCATACCAGTCTTTATTTTTTCAGGTGTTAGCGGCCAACCGCCGCTCTTAATCGCAAGCCGGACACCTTCGAATGCGATGGAATAGATTGCCAGACCGGTGTTGTAATAGACGTCTTCGGTAAATTTGCGATCGCCGTTGCCTTTGCCCTTGTCGTAGAGCTCCTTGATGATCTCTTGAATCAAGGGCTGGTTCGATCCGCCGGCAACATTGGTGCCGCGCTTGAGTCCCTTGGCGTCGGCCGGCCCGATGTTCTTGATGTCGACTTCATTGAGCCAGTTGACTGCAATATATTTTTCAATCGAGATTCCGTTGCGCTTCATCTCTCGTGAGGCAATCACGTGCATGTTCGACAGGCTCCAACTGACGATCCAATCCGGGTTCATGCGGCGAATCTGGGTCCAGGCCGAAGCCTGATCGTTGCCGGGCAACGGGTACGGGAAGAGCTGCAGGTCGAAACCTTCCTTCTGCGCGAGTGTCTTTAAGATTCCGATCGGCTCCTGTCCGAATGGATAATCGATATATAGAAACGCGACCTTAACGCCCGTCAGGCTTCCGCCGGATTTCTGCTTGATGTATTCGATGTCGTTAGCAGCCTGGCCCCAGTAGGTTGGCCCGATCGGGAATACCCACTTGAATACGTCGCCATCGACCGCATCTCCACGACCGACAAGTGACTGGATCAGAATGTTGCCGTCCTTCATGATGCGTGGCAGCACGGCGCGCGACACTGGTGTCGATAGCATGTCGAACACCATCACGCCGTCGCGTTTCAGCTTCTCATAGCATTCGATGCCGCGTTGCGGCTCGTTGCCATGATCTTGCACGATAAGTTCGATCGGATGGCCTTCCAGTCCTCCCTTCGCATTGAGAAGGTCGGCATAGTCGCGCGCGGCCTGGGCGATCTGCGGCGTGACAAACGTGTAGGCCTTGGTCAGGTCATAACACAGTGCGAAGCGCACCGGATCGGCGGCCGCAGCAGGCACAACGTTGAGCAATGCCAACGCTAGTCCGGATAATGTAGATAGTAATTTCATTTTACCGATCCTCCCCTAGTTGACTAAGTAAACCGAAGAAATTCCAGCTATCGTAGTTTTATCGAACGGCATGCATCTGGCGATCGTCAGGTCAGCCAACGTTTACGTCGGCTGTAATGCTT
>JAJYAH010000655.1:0-1572 GCA_021779635.1 Pseudomonadota bacterium
TTGAACTTGATGTTCAGTAGCGTCACGTAGGGATAGTCGGATTTTTGGGTCATTATTTTCCTCTCAAAGTTGATCCCGCCCTGGATTGGGCGCGATACTGGTTACTGCCGTCCTTGCCAAAGTAGGAGAGACGGAGGCGAATTTCGGCGTTCCGAAACAGCGCGCAACGATCTCCTCGGGAGAGCGATGAATGGTCGGTATATCCATGCAGCGGATTATCCCGCATGTCGATTTCGCGAAGACCGATATTGAGCAGCGTGATCTTGCCTGAGCCGATCAATCCGAACACTTCGCCGATCTGTTGCTTAATCGCATGATCACTGATGGCCACGATCAACCTAAAAATCCGAATCAAACCGCGTAGCGCAATAAAAATATTGTCGGGCGCGAGTTCTAACATTGGTTACTTGCCCCCGAAATTCGCGAAATTGGGGGAGATGGCAAAGCAGCGCGCCGGAAAACCCGACCCGGCTTTCGGCTTGGGCCAAGTCGCTACCATGATAGCGCCATCGGCCGGAACCTGTCCGAGATTGGCGAGGAGCTCGATCTGCCACTTGTCCTGGCGAAGCCAGAAATCCTCAAGCGGAGCCTTGCTCGTGGAGACGACGATGCCCGGGTCCGTATCGGTAGTATCGTGACCGATCGCCGTTACGTCCCGTTCCTCGGCCAGGAATTGAAGCGCTTCGGCACTCCACCCGGGAAAATGGCACACACTCTCATGGTCGCGATTCATCATACGGGCTTGATCAGGCCAGTATCGGTCCCAACCTGTGCGCAGCGCCACGAACGCACCGGACGGAATGCGACGATGAAGTTTCTCCCAGGCGTCGATGTCCCGGCGCAAACACAGGGTATCGGGATCGCTTTCCGCTCGGCTCGATATGTCGATCACGACCAGAGGCAAGACCATCTCCGACACCGGGATTTCGTCGAGCGTCTTCAGTCCACGCACGAAATGCGCCGGCGGATCGACATGGGTGCCCCACTGGCCGACATGGCGATATTCATGGGCGAGAAAGCCGCTGCCCTTAGTGCCGACGCCTTCGTCGTAGTGGAAAAGCGTAGTGCGTGCTTCTGGGTCGAAACTCTCACAGTGCGGAATGTTAGTGTCGAATGCGTGGGTGAGGTCCACGAAGTGCGCATTCCTCAGGCTGTCGAGCGCCTGCAGCAAGGGGGATCCTGCCATGATCACCTCACCCGCCCGAGGTGACGCACGGTCCGCTTGTTCTCGACATTGCCGGTGTTCAGTGTGGTCTTCCGCTCCAGCAGGACGATCTCGCAATCCTCCGTTTCCGCCACCGGCAGATGTTCGACCATGCGCGGAACGATGACGAATTCGCCGGGCCCGAGGCGCACCTCGCGGTCGCGGAACCGCATCAGCAGCTGACCGCGATGAACGAAGAAGAACTCGTCCTCGTGCTCGTGGTGGTGCCAGTGGAACGCGCCGCGGAACTTGGCAAGCTTGATCTGCACATCGTTGATTTCGCCCGCCACCTTGGGCGACCAAAAATCCGAGAACTTGCCAAAGGCCGAGACCAGATTGACCTTGTCGACCCCGAGTTCTGTGGCGTC
>JAJYAH010000655.1:1582-4547 GCA_021779635.1 Pseudomonadota bacterium
GTCCGTCGCGATCTGATTGAGGGCCGTCTTGATGGCCACGATCTCCGCTTTCAGGCCATGCCTTTCCGAGAAGACTCCGTCGAAAGCGGCGGTGCCCACGGTGAAGCCGGATGCCCCAGCGCGGACGATGGCTTCCAGTCTCGCCACGCTGTTGATCGACCCGGCGATCACGACGGGCTTGTCCACGGCGGAACAGACCTCGGTCATAAGCTCTTCCACGTCGCCATCGAAGCGATAGGCGAGCAGGTCGAGGCCGCTGACCCCCTCTAAGGCCGCGATCCGCCGGGCGCTCTCGACGATGCTCGCCACTGTGCCTTCCAGCCGACTTGGGTGGCCCACGATCCGGCCGGGGAACGGATAGTATTGAATGGAGGTGCCGACGATGACAGATAGCACCGTTTCCGGTCGCGTCCCGCCCATCAGAACATCGACCCCCAGTCGCACCGCCGCTTCCGCCGAGGCCCGCTCGCTCGCCTCGTCGAGGCTGACGACCTCCAGATAGGCCGTGCCGCCGGCTGCTTTGATCGTTGCTGCAAGGCTCGCGAGGTCATCGAACGGCAGGCCGATGTCTTTGAAACCCACATGCCGGATGCCGCCGGCCAGAACGGTTTCAAGGCACTCGGCCGCGTCGGCCACCGTCCGATCGTTGCGGGTCAGCATGAAGATGAAATCGGGCAGGGAACGAGTCATGATCAGCGCCCTCGGTTGGCCGCGAGCTTGAGAGCCTCATCGAAGGCATAGCGCAGCGAGGATTGGTCGGCGCGGCCGGTACCGGCGATGTCGAAAGCGGTGCCGTGATCGACGCTTGTGCGGATGAATGGCAGGCCGGTGGTGACGTTGACGCCCCGATCCAGCCCGAGAAACTTTACTGGGATCAGGCCCTGGTCGTGATATTGCGCTACGACGATGTCGTATTCGCCACAGCGCGCGCGCATAAAGATCGTGTCGGCGGGCCAAGGACCCGAGGCGTCGATCCCCGTGGCCCTAGCACGGGCGACGGCGGGTGCGATGATATCGAGGTCCTCGCGCCCGAACATGCCATTTTCGCCCGCATGCGGATTGAGGCCCGCAACGGCGATACGCGGCGCTTCAACGCCATAAGCAAGTACGGCCTGATGCGCTAGTTGGATGGTCTTGAGGACAGATGCCTCTGTCACGAGGCCGATCGCATCGCGGAGCGACACGTGGATGGTCACCAGGATGACCCGAAGTTCGTCATTGGCCAACATCATCGCGAAATCGCTGGTTCCAGAGCGTGCAGCCAGGATTTCGGTGTGGCCGGGAAAGTCGAGTCCGGCCAGCTTCATCGCTTCTTTGTTGACCGGAGCCGTGACGATTGCGACCAGTCTTTTGGCGAGAGCTTCGTCGATGGCACGCACGACATAGTCATAGCTCGCGCGCCCGGCGCGCGCGTCAATCCGGCCAACCGGCAGATCTGTCGGAAGCTCAGACACGTTAAGCACCGGCATCACGCCAGCAGGGAGCAGTTCGTCCAGCCGCTCGACAACCCGCACGGCGAGATCGAGCCCGGCTACCGCAACGGCACGTTCCATTACGCCAGCATCGCCGACAACCACCGCCGGATACGGCAACCCTTGTGCAAAGCACTTAGCGACGATTTCTGGCCCGATGCCGCAGGCATCACCCATGGTTATGCCAATCGGCAGAGTCATTTTTGGTCTCCGAGCCACAGGCCGCGAAGCACGTTCGCAGCGTTTTCGAGAACCTGTTCCGAACCGAAGCCGCCTGCCTTGGTGACGATGTACAGCGCCCGGGGTGTCCGGCCCCGAGCAACCGGGATGCCGGGCTCGATCTCGCCAATAAGCTCCAGCTCGGCGATGCCTAGTTCTGAGAGCACGGCCTCGGTGGTGTCTCCTCCGCAGAGCACCAGGCCGGTCACCGGACAGGCCCCGACCAGCTCCCGGGCAGCACGGCCAAGCGCGCGCGCCATAAGGCGCGCATCGGTTCGGCCGTCGCCCGGCGTGGTCAGCAGAATGTTTGCAGAGATGCCTTGCGCGCCGCCGACCGCGGCAAGATCAACATTCACCTCCTCCTTATCGAAAATGATTGTCTGCAATTGAGCCCGGCCTGAGAGCGCCGCGCACTGCTTGCGGCTCAACGGATTGAGGCTCCCGATAACGAAGAGATTAACCGAACCCGGCCCCCTGTCGCCCTCCATGGTCTTCGCACCGCCATGGGTTCGAGCGAGCGCCAGCGCCAAACCGGGAGAGCCGCACCAGAGAACGGAGGCCGGATCGGTGACCGCCCCCACCAGGCGGTCCAGGTCTTCTTGCCAAACCGCATCCGCGATCACTAAGGGCCGGCCGTCACAGGCGAGATCGCCCGGCGCCAGGGCCCGGACGTCGTCGAGCTTGAGCATGCGGATCTGCGTGTCCGGCGTCCCAAGGAAGAGGCGGCGCAGGTAGGCCGTTTTCACCGGGTGACTCGGATCGCGCGCAAACTCGGTCTGCTCGAGAGGAATGCCGCGCAGAAGCTGCCGACCCGCTTCCGTGGTCCGGCCACTGCCCGGAAAGGCTGGCGCCAGCACCGCCATCGACCGCCCCGAGGCGGCAAGCGCCGAGGTGACCTCGACCGCAACGTGGCCACGGAGGGTGGAGTCGACCGTTTGGTAAAGCAGTGGTACCTCGGCAGTGATTTCCGCGGCAACCCTCGACAGCTTTTCCGCTTCCTCGACCGTGGCAGCGCGGCTGGCCTTGTTCAGTGCGACCACGTCGGCATCTGTCTCGGCTCGATGCCGGAAATCGTTGAACACGACACACCGATGCCCTCTCATCAAAAACGGCGCTGCGCCGTCAGTCGCACTGGTCAGGTCATCGGCAAGGATTGCCACCTTCAAAGCTTTCTGCCTTACAAATTATCGATCTCCATTTGCATACTAATGCAATTGCACTTTCTCGAAAAACGATGAATGCTGACGAAAACCTGTGAGATGAAGTTACCGAAA